>JAUNMD010000075.1 GCA_030531915.1 Pseudomonadota bacterium | reverse complement strand
CCATTGGGCGTGCCTTGTGTCCGTTATCGAACAAGGAATCAACGGCTTCTTGCAACATACGTTTTTCATTGCGGACAATGATGTCTGGTGCGTGCATTTCCTGAAAACGTTTCAGACGGTTGTTACGAATAATAACACGACGATACAAATCGTTCAGGTCAGATGCCGCAACGTGACCCGCATCCAATGTTACCAATGGACGCATATCTGGTGGGATAACAGGAATGATATCTGGCAACATCCATGCTGGATCTGTTTTGGAATCCAAGAATGCTTCGACCAGTTTCAACTGTTTAATCAAACCTTTGCGTTTTGCTTCGGATTTTGTTTCGGCCAATTCGGCACGCAGGCGTGTACGTTCGTCGCCCATGTCCAGATTGGCGATAATGCTGCGGACACCTTCGGCACCGATGCCAACGCGGAATGCGTCTGCGCCAAATTCTTCGACCGCGCTTTGATATTCATCTTCGCTGATGACGTCGTACTGTTTCAGGTTGGTCAAACCTGGTTCAATAACGATGTACGCATCGTACGAAATAACCTGTTCCAATTTTTTCTGGGGCAGATTGTTCAACAATGTGGCAATTTTACCTTCGCGCAAGAACCATGTGTGCGCAACAGGCATTGCCAATTTAATGTGTCCCATACGTTCACGACGAACGGACGAAGAACCAACTTCGACACCGCAACGTTCGCAAACGACGCCACGGAATTTGATTCTTTTATATTTTCCGCAGGCGCATTCGTAATCTTTGACTGGACCAAAAATCTGCTGGCAGAACAAACCTTCTGCCTCTGGTTTCAAAGAATGATAGTTGATAGTTTCGGGCTTTTTTACTTCGCCATGGGACCAGGACAGAATTTCTTCTGGTGACGCGATGGTGATGCGCAGGGCGTCAAACTGTTCCTTGGTTTCAATTTGTCCGAAAATCTTCTGCAACATATTGGTCATAAATTTTGCTCCTTTCAAGTCGCTGTTCAAAATGCCTTTGTCCGTGACGGCATTTCCGCCGCCACGGTCGATTTTTAGTCAATTTTCTTTGGTGTCATCGCCAGACCCAAACCACGCAATTCGCGAACGAATACGTTGAATGCTTCTGGTGTGCCGGTCTGGATATCGTTGCTGCCGGATATGATGGCTTCGTACATCTTGTTACGGCCGACGATATCGTCCGACTTGACAGTCAGCATTTCGCGCAGCAAGTGCGCAGCACCGTGTGCTTCCAATGCCCACACTTCCATTTCACCCAAACGCTGGCCACCCATGTGCGCCTTACCTGACAATGGCTGTTGTGTTACCAACGAGTAATTGCCAATGGAACGCGCGTGAATCTTTTCATCAACAAAGTGATGCAGTTTCATCATGTACATAACACCAACGGTAACTGGACGTGCGAATTTTTCGCCTGTCATACCATCGTACATTGTGAACTGACCAGATTCTGGCAGTTTTGCCAATTTCAGCATACTGCGAATGTCTTCGGGCGTTGCACCGTCGAATGTTGGGGTTGCCATTGGCACACCGTCGCGCAACAGGGCTGCTTCGGCGCGGACATCTGTGTCCGTCATCTTTTCCAACTTTTCAGCGGTTTCTTTGCCATAAACCTTGCCCATGATGGTGCGCAGGTCATCGGTCACAGCACGCTTTGCCTTGACTTCTTCCAAGACATCGCCAATCTGCTGGCCCAATGTGCGACCCGCCATACCAAGGTGGGTTTCCAAAATCTGACCGATGTTCATACGTGATGGCACGCCCAGTGGGTTCAGAACGATATCAACTGGTGTACCGTCTTCCATGTATGGCATGTCTTCGATTGGAACAACCTTGGATACAATACCCTTGTTCCCGTGACGACCGGCCATTTTGTCACCCGGTTGCAATTTCATCTTGTGTGCGATATAAACCTTGACCTCTTTCAAGACACCCGCATTCAGCGAATTGCTTTCTGTGGTCTTGGCAACTTCGGCGTCGGCTTTTTCGTTCAACGCTTTCAGTTTTGCAATATGCTGTTCACGCAATTCATCAATCTTGGCCTGGGCTTCTTTGTTGCGGACAACCAATTTCTTGATGTCAGCTGGTTTGATGCCTTCGAACACTTCGGCGGTCAATTTCTTGCCGACGAATGGTTTCAAACTGCCCGTGCCAGAATCAATCGTTTCACCTTCGGCGATTTGGAAAATCTGGTCTGCAAAGCCCTTTTCGATGATAGATGTTTCTTCATCGCGGTCTTTGTTGATTTTCTCGATCTTTTGCAATTCAATCATCTGGGTACGTTCGTCTTTCTTTACCCCATGACGGGTCAAGACGTTCACACCGATAACTGTACCTTCTTCGTTCGGGCCAACGCGCAGTGATGTATCCTTGACGTTCAATGCCTTTTCACCAAAGATGTTGCGCAGCAACGCTTCTTCGGGGGTCAGCAACGTTTCGGATTTTGGCGAAACACGACCGACCAAGATGTCGCCCTGTTTCACGCGCGCACCGACGTAAATGATACCGGATTCGTCCAGATTTTTCAGTGCTTCTTCGCTGACGTTTGGAATGTCGCGTGTGAAACTTTCTGGGCCCAACTGGGTATCACGAACCTTGAATTCTTTTTCAACGATTTTGACCGATGTAAAGATATCTTCGCGGGAAATGCGTTCGGAAATAACAATCGCGTCTTCGTAGTTATAACCACGCCATGGCACGAATGCGACCAGAACGTTGCGGCCCAGTGCCAATTCACCATAGTTCATAGATGAACCGTCGGCAATGATGTCGCCCGCAGAAATGCGATCGCCAACCTTGACCAATGGTTTCTGGTGAATCAATGTTTCACTGTTGCTGCGTTCAAATTTTTCCAGATTGTAAATATCAACACCGGTTACGACGTTGCGGCTGTTCATGCACTTTACCACGATACGGTTTGCATCAACGGATTCAACAATACCGCTGTGCTTTGCAACCTTGCCCGTACGGGAATCGCGCGCCACTTCGCGTTCGATACCAGTACCCACCAATGGGGCCTGAACGCGCAACAATGGAACGGCCTGACGCTGCATGTTTGAACCCATCAAAGCACGGTTCGCGTCGTCGTTTTCAACGAACGGAATCAAACCGGTTGCGATGGATACCACCTGACGTGGGGCAACGTCGATTAAATCGATTTCTTCTTTTGGCACCATTGTAAATTCGCCATCAACACGCGCGGTAACGGTGTCTTCGGCCAATGTGCCATCTTTTGCTGTTGGGGTGTTACCCTGTGCAATCTTGTGACCCAGTTCTTCGTCCGCGGTCAGATATACCATCTTGTCTGTCACGCGACCGTTTTCAACGACATAGTATGGCGTTTCAATAAAGCCATATGGGTTGACACGGGCATATGTTGCCAAGTGGTTGATCAGACCAATGTTCGCACCTTCGGGGGTGTGAATTGGGCACAAACGACCATAGTGTGTTGGGTGAACGTCGCGGACGTCGATGCCGGCGCGGTCACGGTTCAGTCCCCCTGGGCCCAACGCGGAAATACGACGTTTGTGTTCCAATTCAGACAACGGATTGTACGCGTCCATAAACTGGGACAACTGGGACGTACCCAAAAATTCAGATACCAACGACATCAAAGGTTTGACGTTGATAACGTCCTGTGGCTGCATATTTGCTATGTTTGGCGATGACAAACTTTCGCGAACCAGACGTTCGATACGAACCATACCGGTGCGGAAATTCTGTTCCAACAATTCGCCAACCGCGCGTACGCGACGATTTGACAAGTTATCAATATCATCAACTGTATCTTTGTGATCGATGATGTTTGTCAGTGTTTTCAAAACCGCCAAGAAATCGGACTTGGTCAACAGGCGTTCATCTTCTGGTTTTTTGCCAGAATCAATCTTCAAACGCTTGTTCATCTTGAAACGACCAACTGCAGACAAATCATAGAACGCCGCATCAAAGCCCTGACGCAGGAACAAGTTGATTGCCGCCTCTAATGTTGGACGTTCGCCCGGACGGATAATGTTATAGATTTCAATCAACGCTTCTTCGCGGTTGGTTGTTTTGTCGGCAACCAATGTATTGCGCATGTGCGATGTGATTGTTGTGTTGTCAATCGCAATCAACGAGATTTCTTTGACACCCATCTTGTCCAAATCAGACAAAACTTCGTCTGTGATTTCAGTACCCGCCTGA
>JAUNMD010000074.1 GCA_030531915.1 Pseudomonadota bacterium | reverse complement strand
ACACACGTTTGTATTTGATGAAATCGACACGGGTATCAGTGGTGCAACCGCCAGTGCGGTTGGGCTGCGCCTGAATAAGTTGGCCAGTGGCGCACAGGCATTGGTTATCACTCATTCGGCCCAAGTTGCAGGTTTCGCGAACCGTCATTTCAAGATTGAAAAGACCGCGACCGCGGACAAAACAACAACATCTGTTCATGAAATTACGGGTGATGAACGCTTGAACGAGGTTGCGCGTATAATCAGTGGTGCAGAAATCACACCTGAATCACTGGCAACCGCCCGAACACTAATCAAGGCGTAATACCCCATCGGCAAATTCCAACGACGCAACGTGTGGTGCGCCATCGGCGTGGCTGATGATTTTATTATTCGCATCACGTGCAATCGCATACCCGCGCGCCAGCACGTTTTTATAACTCAGTGAATTTAACATTTGTCCCAAATGCGCAACCGATTGATTCAGCACCCGCATCTTGTTTTGTAATATATTTGGGAATGTCGCCAACGCATCAATACGACCGTGCGCGGTGGTCAATTTACCATTGATGATAATATTCATTGTGCGTGTCACGTCGTCCAGACGCTGGGCATGTTCCATAACCATCTGGCGCGGGCTTTTAATTGCGATTGCATCAACGCGTGATTTCGCATTTGTCAGGCGCGTTGTAAAATTCGATGACATGCGATGCCACAGATTGTCCAATTCTTGGAACAATGATAATTTGGTCGGCACAACCGTTTCCGCCGCACCCGTGGGTGTTGGTGCGCGAAAGTCCGCAGCAAAGTCAATCAGCATCCAATCCGGTTCGTGTCCAACACCGGAAATCAGTGGAATATGACTGGCCGCGGCGGCACGTACAACAACTTCTTCGGAAAACGGTAACAGGTCTTCCAAGCTGCCACCACCACGCGCAACAATAATAACATCAACATTATTCATGCGATTGAAATATTCAATTCCGGCGGCAACCTCGGCCGCGGCGGTTGCACCCTGAACCGTTGCGGGGTACAGCAACACTCGTACTGGAAAACGTTCGCGTAATCTGTTTTGAATATCTTGGAATGCCGCCCCCGTCGGACTGGTGACAACGCCGATTGTCTGGGGCAGGCGTGGCAACGGCTTTTTCCGCGACGCGTCAAACAACCCTTCGGCCGCCAGTTTGCGTTTGCGCTCTTCCAACATTTTCAAGATTGCACCAACGCCCGCCATTTCAATTTCATTTACAATGATTTGATAATTACTGCGCGCGGGGTATGTTGTGAAACGACCGGTAATTATAACCTCCATTCCTTCTTCTAATTTGAAAGAAACGGGTGTCCCACGCCAAATAATAACGGAAATAGCCGCCCCAGAATCCTTTATCGTCATGTACATGTGACCAGACGTCGCGCGTGTAATCTGTGACAATTCACCGCGGATTTTAATGCGCGGAAATGCGGTTTCAACCACGCCTTTTAATAACGCGGACGCATCAGACACACTGAATATAGTATCGGGTTTAACGATTGGTTCTGGTTTTTCCATGTGCAGTTACCGTTTATCAAGTTCTTGTTTAATCTGGCGAACAAATTCTGCCTTGTTCGGGGTGCGCATATCACCGATACGACGATTGATTGGGGTGCCAACCTCGTACGGGACACGCAGTGGCGCAAATTGATCGCCCGTGGCATCAAACGCAATGCCATTTTCATTATCGCGCAAGAATACCACCGGTGCATGTTCCCAATCGCCCAAATGAATCGCCGATGGCGTCCATATGTCCGCGCCACCATACAGTTCATACACGCAAATGGTGGACAGGGCACAGAACCCCTTGGGCCACGGGATAAATCCATTGAACGGCAGATTGCCAACATATTTATGTCGAAACGCAGGATCAGCGTATTTTTCGCGCAAAACATACGCAATATCAACCAAACGATATTCCGCATCAAATTTGTCCAACGCAAAGGAATCTATTTTGGACGCCAGTTCCAAAACCTTGCGCGTGGCAGCATCATAAGTTTTCTTGTAATCTTGTATTTCCATGCCGAAAATTGTACCACAAATGGCCAAATTATTCAATTACAATTCGGTCAGTGGCCAACGTGGACGTGGCGCAATCGGACTGTGCACAATGCGTCCCAAGCGATAGTTTTCAATTCCCGCCCATGCAATCATCGCACCGTTATCAGTGCACAGATTCATCGGCGGCGCAGCAAACACAATACCGTGCGTTGCGGCCAAGCGTTCCATTGCCGCGCGAATTGCGCTGTTTTTCGCAACGCCACCTGCAACAACCAGTGTTTTTGGTGCCGCCGCAATCACGCGCGCATCACGCATCGCGTTTTCCAATCGGTTGATTATGCAATCGACAACCGCCGCCTGAAAAGATGCACAGAAATCATTTATAAATTCATCGCTGTATGGCGCAGCGGCATGTTCCAAGAATGTGCGTGCCGCGGTTTTAATCCCGCTGAATGAAAAATCACACCCAGGCTTATCGCACAATGGGCGCGGGAAATTGAACGCCGTGGCGTTGCCCAGTTGCGCACGCTTGTCCACAATCGGGCCGCCAGGGTAACCCAAGCCCAACATCTTAGATACTTTATCAAATGCCTCGCCCGCGCTGTCGTCCAATGTCTGGCCAATCAGTTCATATTGACCAACACCGCGCACCAACAAAATCTGGCAATGACCGCCCGACGCCAGCATCAGCAAATACGGAAATTCAACCGATGTCGCACCATCGCCACCATTTGCCGCCGCCGCATGCAGGCGTGGGACAAGGGCGTGTCCCTCCAAATGATTCACGGCAACCAATGGTTTACCAGTCGCCTGTGTCATACCTGTCGCCGCCAGCCATCCAATCAGCACCCCACCAATCAGCCCTGGGCCCGCCGTCGCGGCAATAACATCAATATCGTTTATGGTCTTGCCCGCTTTTTCCAATGTCTGCTGCACGACCTGATCAATCGCCAGAATATGCGCACGCGCCGCCAATTCTGGCACAACACCGCCGTATTTCTGGTGTTCTGGGATTTGCGAATAAATAATATGTGACAAAATATTACGCTTGGAATCAACAATCGCCGCCGATGTTTCGTCGCACGATGATTCAATTCCCAGACACAACACCGGCCGCGACGCATCATTGCTGTGCGCATCGCCCGCCAATTTACCCATATCCATACGTATCAATTTTTCGTCTGTCATTTTAATATTTCCAATAATGCTATACCCAGATTGTTCTTGTTCTGGCGACGGGCCGCAATATATTCCGACATCAGCACATCAACGACACGTCCCACCGCGCTGGACGCATGTCGCAACATGCCATTTGGCATCAGAAATCCCATATGCACCACCGCCAAATCCGTGCCTATGATATCACTTTTTCCCGTATTGCCAACAATAAATAAAACAACCATTGGCCGATTGGTTTCCAGTGTTTTTATATTATCGTACGGGATGTATTCAATATCGGTTGCCACCGTCGCCGCATCAGAATCAATATTGTGCACACGTCGCAACCATGCCGCGCGATTGATAACAACATGGCGCAGGGCGGTTTTCCCATATCGCGCACTGACATTTTTTACAATATCGGCATTATTAGGCAACCATTCTGTCTCAATAAAGTGATTGCGATTTATAAAGTCAATTTCGCCGTTTTTATATCTGATTTTATTCAACGTATCAACATCACCATTCGCCAATACTGTTTCCACAAATGTCGTGCAATCAAACGCGTCATCGCGTATCAGCGGGTCGGTGTCGGGCGCGCGCCCTTCGCCCAATGGGTCATTTACGTATTTTGCGCCCATGTATTCGTCACCAATCTGGTGCGCGACACCACACCCAGCCAGAAACATAGTAACAAACAGAACAGCGCGTTTCATTTATTTATTTTGTTTGATTTGCACACCGGTATAGCACAATGATACCGCATCACGCACCGCCATTTCACCAGAATCGGGCAGGGCTGACATTTTATCAACACATGCCACCATCAGTTCGGTATCGTCATCGGTCGCGGTCAGCATACGTACGGCCGCCGCTCGTCTGTCCAATGATGCCGCGCGCCACGCCTTCAAATTATCTGTTTCCAAGTTACTCTTGCGCATTGTGCATGAAAACATCACAACAACCAACAACAATGCCGCCACACCAATAAATAATTTCAATATCAATTTAACATTCTTCATGGATTACC
>JAUNMD010000073.1 GCA_030531915.1 Pseudomonadota bacterium | reverse complement strand
ATTTCTGGGACGTACTGTGCAACACCACGTTCACCCATTGTTGCATCAAATGGCAATACGTTCAGACGTTGCAGAACCGTGTCCATTTGCGCCAACGATATTTTCATGAATGCGTCATAGATACGCTTGCATTCGCCGTCGCCCGCCTGCAATTTTGCGGTGGTTTCCTTGGCGCGGGCCATCCATGCGTCATCTTCCTTGGCGCGGGCGGTTGATGCGGGGTAAATCTTGTTCAATTCAGCGGCGGTTTCAGGCATGCCGTATTCCTGAATCCATGCGATAATCAGGCCCATTGGGCGACCCCAGTCGCCAATGTGATTATAACTTTTGGTTGTGTGGCCCAACGATTTGGCGATGCGGTTAAATGTATCACCAACGATTGTCGTACGCAGGTGGCCGATATGCAATGCCTTGCCCACGTTATAGCCACCGTAATCCAAATCGATTTTCATCGGTTTTTCGGCGTGTGGGGATTGCGGCTTTTCGGCGGCATTCCACAAGAAATCATCACGTAATTTAATATTGATAAACCCAGGGCCGGCAACCGACACATCGGCAACAAAGTCCAATTCGCGCAGGCGTGGCAACAATTCGCCCGCCAATTCACGTGGATTTTTGCCCGCAGTTTTCGCCATAACCATTGCGGCGTTTGTGGCAAAATCGCCAAATTCGCGATTACGTGGCACATCCAGTTTAACCACCACGCCCAGTTTGTCGTTTATCGCATCTGATACATATTTATACAAATTCATCTGTGTTACCTGTCGAAATAATTGTGAAACTTACATTGGCAAAACAACGCGTACGCGCAGACCGCCCAAGTCGCTGTTTTCCAAGAATATCTGGCCACCGTGGTTTTCAATCGCGGTTTGTGCGATTGATAACCCCAGCCCAGTACCGCCAGTGTCGCGACCGCGCGCGTTGTCCAATCGAACGAATGGGCGCAATGCATCGGCCTTTTTATCGTCTGGGATGCCGGGGCCGTCGTCTTCGATAATGACCTCTACCTGATCGGCGGTGTCAATTTCGGTGATTTTGATTTTCTTTTTGGCATAGCGGGCGGCGTTTTCGATAATGTTACCGAATGCGCGTGCCAACGCCATTGGGCGTGCATAGAACTGGGCCGGTGCGTCTGGGAACGATGTTTCAATCGTCTTTTTCGGCGCGGCGTCACGTGCAATACGCAACAGCATTGCCGGCAATTCGGTTGACTGTTCAATTTCTGGCATTTCGCCACGTGCAAACGCCAGATAGCCGTTGACCATTTCTGTCATACGATCAATGTCGTGAATCAGTTCGTCATTTGTCGCACTGCCTGTTTCGACCGCTAAACGCATGCGGGTCAGTGGTGCTTTCAAATCGTGGCTGACCGCGTTCAGCATATCTGTACGTGTGCGATTGTACCGGTTCAGGCGTTCTTTCATCGTAATCATTGCGATGGCTGCTTCGCGGATTTCACGTGAACCAGATGGTTTGAATCCCGGGGCGTCCAGACCGCGACCAAAACGATTTGCGGCCTTGGCAATGCGGCGGATGCTGCGTGTATGCAGGACAATAAACGGCGAAATCAATATCAGCACAATCAGGAATGACCCGCACAGCCAGATAATAAATACCTCTGTACTGGTGGAATATACGCGGTACAGCGATGTGCCGAATGTTGCGATTTGACCATCGTTCGTCGGGACGTCAACGAAAATCAGACGCTTGCCCTTGTCCATATAAATATTGGCGTGGCGGTTCATACGCTTGGACAATTCTGATGCCAAATGTCCCATTTCGCGCGCGTCGTTATCATTATGCTTTGGACGGTTCAAGTGCTGGTTTATCGATACGTTGATGCCGACGTCGCGCGCCATTGCGTTCAGTGCGTCGGTGTTGTCCGTATCGACAAAGTTCATCATTGTGGTAATTTCACCCGCCAGCGTGCGCGCCAGTGTGGAATGCACACGTTGCCAGTGATTGCCAAAGAATACGTTTGCCACAATAACCTGTGCCACAATCAGGGGCACGGTAATCATCAATATTGTACGCCATAAAAAACTGCGTGGCATCAATCTCATGTTTTTCAGTCCTTGGGTTTATCAGGTGCGGTGTATACCATTTTATAGCCCCGCCCCCGAATTGTTATTATATCCAGATTTGATAATACACCATTTAATTTCATGCGCAAGCGTTTTGCAACCATTGGTGACGCCGGTGCAATATTGCCCATTGGCTGGGTTAAATGGGTCAGTAATTTCTTTTCTTCGCCTGATAACGCCAAAACACGTGGTGTGCCGGTGGCGTCTGTGATAAAAAATTCCCCGTCGGTAAATGCCAATCCCGCCGGCATCTGGACGGACGTGCCACGTGCCGCGCGTTGTTTCATTATATTATTCAGGCGCAAAACCAGTTCGCGCAACTGGAATGGTTTGGCCAAATAATCGTCCGCCCCGTGTGACAGGCCATCAATCGCGTTTTCTGCGCCCGTCATCGCGGTCAGCATAATAACGGGTGTCGCATTGCCCGCGTCGCGCAATTTTGTCAGGAAAGTCAATCCGTCCATGCCGGTCATCATTCGGTCAAGCACGATTGCATCAACCGTCATACGCGACAGGATTTCCGCGCCGGTTTCGGCGGATTCGGCACACAGAACGTTAAATTCGGCATCTTGCAGTCCGCGCGCCAATACGCGGCGCAGCATATCATCGTCGTCAATAATCAGAACGGTTCTGGTCATTTACTTTTTCATTGGTTCAACGGCATATTCCCCAGGGCGAATTGTGCGCATACGATTGTTTGCACCACCCAAATCGGATTCTTCTTCGATCGCCGCGCGGAATTGCATACCGGATGTTGTAAATTCTGTCTTGAACAATGCATAGCCCGTGCCGCCGCCGGTGGTTGGCCCCTGCATACCCAGTGAATAATACCCACCCATAATACCATAGTCCAAATCGATGTAATCAATGCTGACCAACAGTGATACATTGGATACGCCGTCACTGGTCATATTGCATGCAAATTCGCGGTTGGACAATGTCGCCTGTGAATTGATGGGCACAACGATGTCCATCACGGTTGGTTCGCATGTGCGGTCAATACCATTTACCAGAAATTCATATGTCATACCAACGGTTGCCTTGGACAGACCGGTTGAAACATTGACCTGTGAAATTGTTGCCTTTGGAATTTTGACCATTGCGTTGGCAATGCCGCTGCGCACTGGGAACGATATGCCCGATTGCAGGCAATCGCGTGAAAATGGGTCGGCCTCGCATATATACAGGCGCGAATGCGCGTTCATCATGAACATATTTGCCAAACTGTTGAACAAGAACGTGCGTGTGATTTTATCGTTCAGGCGCGTGCAACCAAAATTACGGCAAATAATCATTGGACGGTCGGCAAACATGACGCCTGGGTGTGCCTGCTCTTCGGCGGCGCGGGCATCAACGATGTTTTGGTCATAGTCCAAACTGTCGGCGCGTTCCATAAATTCGGTTTCTGGAATAAAATTCGGGTCATCTGGATACGCATAGTACGACTGAACCGGTGTTTCGGTATAGATTGTCTGGAAATTGTCATACACGATTTCGGTATCGTCCGCAAATGCGGGCATTGCCAGTACAGATGCGATTATCGCGGGCAAAATAAATTTAGCCATATTCAGAACCTTTCTTTCTTTTTATATTAAATCTTAAAACATTCGTGGTATCTGTGTCAAAGCAAAAATATTTTTATTGAAAATTGTTATCTGTTTGTTCTAACGTTATAACCAGTAAGTACAGAATAAGGAAAGGTGGAAACATGGTAGATGTCATAATTTCTGGCGAAGCCGGCAAGTTGCATGCGGTATATCATAAATCTGAAACACCATCTGCGCCACTGGCGGTGGTGCTGTCTGGGAATCCACGACAAAAGTATCATATGAATGACCGTGTGTCATATGCAATGTTCCGTGCGTTTATGGACATTGGATTTTCGGTGGTGCGCTTTAACTATCGTGGTGTCAATGATTCCGAAGGATCGATTGGTACAACCGCCGACAATATGTTGGACATCGCAACGGTTATTGACTGGATTCAGAACAAGAACGAAGACAGCGATAAAATTTGGCTGGCGGGTCACCAGTTGGGCGCATGGTATGTGTTGCAGGCCATGATGCGCCGACCAGAGGTTTCTGGTTTTGCGCTGGTATCGCCTGATGCGTCGTTGTCGGACTTTGCATTCTTGTCCCCACGCCCAAATCGCGGGTTGTTATTACAGGGTGCGGCGGAATCTGATGATGCACGTGCGTTTGCGGCACACCTGACACAGGTATTAAAGAAACAGGCGCAAATTGATTTGGAAACAATTCGTGTGAAGAATGCCGATGCGAATTATGCCACACCGGCTGACCTGCGCCAGATGTATAATGATTTGAAGGCCTATGTTGGGCGTGAA
>JAUNMD010000002.1 GCA_030531915.1 Pseudomonadota bacterium | reverse complement strand
TATAAAAATATATTGCAAAAGCGGAAAAGTAAAATTTGCTCCTAGCGGATACACTTTACCAAAAACATCCGATGCTATGCATAAATATAAGGTATTTGTTCCTTATGCTTGGGGAAACATGTCAGAGAAGACTGGTTTAGGAGGAGCGTTTTCTGACATAATAATAGCAGCGCCAAATGAAATTTGTACAGAGTCATATCTTGAATCTGGATGCTTTGACGATGCAATTACAGCGGAAAAACATTCAAAATATCTTATGACAAAGTTTTTAAGGGCCTTATTATATTTAAATAAGTTTTCTCAACATAGCACAACGTCTTGGGGTTCAATACCAATCCAAGATTATACCGAATTGTGGTGGAATTTATCTATAGAAGAAATAGATAAAGAATTGATGAAAAAATATAAAGTGCCTCAAAATATTCAGAAATTCGTGTTTGATAATTTTCAGACAAAAACCGAAAGAAATATCAAAAATTATATGGAGATGGCGTAATGGCAAAGATACACATCAATACCAGTAAAAAAGTTGTGCCAATGTGTTATGCTTATACTACCCCAGAAATTGCACGACATCATGGGTGGACAAAGATTGGGTTTACAGAGCAGGATGTAGAGGCGCGTATTCGCCAACAGACACAAACAGCGGATATAAAATACAAAATAGAATGGACGGGAACGGCTATTTATGACGATGGTTCGGGCGATACTTTTCATGATACTGATTTTCATGCCTATTTACAAAAACATGATATTGAACGAGGAACAAATACTTACATAGATTCAGATGGTCAAGAACACACAGAAAAGACAGAATGGTTCCACATATTACCAAAGCCATCTCATGATCATTTTATAGAATTTAAATCAAATCGTGGCATATTGGAATCTTTGGGATCTGTTGAGTATAAACTGCGCGAAGAGCAAAATACAGCCGTTGATAATACAAAAGCATACTTCAAGGCAAATGAAGACGATGAACCCGAATTTTTATGGAATGCAAAGCCCAGATTTGGAAAGACATTATCTACGTATGATCTGTGCAAACAACTGGGGGCGAAAAAGGTATTGATTGTAACGAACAGACCAGCGATTGCCAATTCTTGGTATGATGATTATGTAAAGTTTATGGGGACGGAATCTGGGTATTATTTTGTTAGCCAAGTTGATACACTAAAAGGTAAAAAATACGTTATAACCAGGGAACAATACACAAAACATTTATCAGATCCGAATCATAAAGGTTGCATAGAATTTGTTTCGTTGCAGGATATGAAAGGTTCAGTGTTTTTTGGTGGCCGATATGATAAATTGAAAGAAGTTGCTGATTTGGAATGGGATTTATTGGTTATTGATGAAGCACACGAAGGAATTGATACATACAAAACAGATATGGCGTTTGATCAGATAAGAAGAAAATATACATTACACCTGTCTGGAACACCGTTTAAAGCATTAGCGAATAGCAAGTTTGATGAGCATGCTATATTCAACTGGACTTATGCTGATGAACAACGAAAAAAACGTGAATGGTATGAAAAACAAGAAAATCTGGAAATAGAAAACCCATACGAAAGTCTGCCCCAGTTGAATCTTTACACGTATCAAATGTCAGAAATCATAAGGGATAAACTGAAGGCTGGGGCAGATTTCAATTCAGATGGCGAAACAGAAGAGTATGCATTTGATTTGAATGAGTTTTTTATCACCAAATCAGATGGAACTTTCAAATACGAAGAAGACGTGGATAAATTTTTGGACGCACTGGTAAACAAGACAAAGTTTCCGTTTTCTACCCCAGAATTGCGTAATGAATTGAAGCATACTTTCTGGTTATTAAATCGTGTTGACAGTGCCAAAGCATTGGCAAAGAAATTGAAAGGCCACCCCGTATTCGGCAATGGCAATTACGAAGTTGTTTTAGCTGCTGGGAACGGCAAAATAGATGACGAAGAGGAAAACCAGAAGTCGTTTGACAAGGTGAAAAAGGCCATAGCAGAACACGACAAAACCATAACTTTATCTGTGGGGCAACTGACAACAGGAATAACAATACCAGAATGGACGGCCGTTTTGATGCTTAGTAATGTTCAAAGTCCTGCTCTTTATATGCAGGCGGCGTTCAGAGCACAAAATCCATGTTTGTTCAAAGACGGCAAGAAATTCTATAGAAAAGAAAATGCTTATGTGTTTGATTTTGATCCTGCTAGAACTTTGACCATAGTGGAACAATTTGCTAATAACCTGAGCCCCGATACTTCCTCTGGCAAAGGTGATATTGCAATAAGAAAAAAACATGTCTATGAGCTGTTGAACTTCTTCCCTGTATATGGTGAAGACGAAGAAGGTGAGATGATAACACTGGATGCCGAGAAAGTATTATCAATTCCACGTAAAATTCATTCAGCAGAAGTTGTCAGACGTGGATTTATGAGCAATTTCTTATTCCAAAACATCAGTAATATATTCAATGCACCAACAGAAATTATAGATGTTATAAAGCAACTGGAACCAACAAAAGAACAGGTACTAGTCAACCAAGAAACAAAAGATTCGCTGTCAATTAACGATGAAGGCGAAGTTGAAGTTTCACAAGATATAATTATTGGCCAAGCACACGAAGTCTTTGGCGATAAAATATATGGCCTTAGCCAAGGTTTGTTAGATACTGTTGACGAAATAACACAACAAAAAGCCGGGGACCCAGATGAATTTGCAAAGTATAAAGCCGCATTTGGCACTGTAACAACATCTTTAGTAGAAACGGCAAAGGAATCGTATGGTAGTGAAATGAGTAAAAGTGCCCAACAGGCGGTGACTCGTGCTATCGCCTCAGATGCTAATGCTGCTTTGGTAAAGGCTTATTCTTCATATCAAATAGAAAATAATAAAAATGAATTAGAACGTAAAAAAGAAATAGAAGAAGCCACATCAAAAACTGAAATAGCCAAGATAAATGCAAAATATGACTCTCAGAAAAACAAGATTCATAAAACATTTGTAGATACAGTAAAAGGTAGTGTGGATACTGTTGTCAAGAAGGCCGGTGAAACCATAGTAAAAACAGTTGAAACAGAAAAACGTAAGAAAGAGAAAGAAGGTATAGAAGAATCTGTTCGTGCCCATTTACGTGGATTTTCGAGAACCATACCGTCTTTCCTGATGGCCTATGGGGATGAGGATACAACGTTGGAAAACTTTGATCAGATTATTCCAGACGCAGTATTCCAAGATGTTACCAGTATTACGTTAGATCAATTCAGGTTCTTGCGTGATGGTGGCGATTATACAGATTCAGAGACCGGTGAAACCAAACATTTTGAGGGGCATTTGTTTGATCCTGTTGTATTTGATGATTCTGTGAAAGAGTTTTTGAATCTGAAAGCTAAACTGGCGAACTATTTTGATGAATCTAGCAAGGAAGACATTTTTGACTATATCCCACCACAGAAAACAAACCAGATATTTACGCCCAAGAAAGTAGTAAAAGAAATGGTTGATTATTTAGAGCAAGAAAATCCTGGTTGCTTTGATGATCCTGAAAAAACGTTCATAGATTTATACATGAAATCGGGGTTATATATAACGGAAATTGTAAAAAGATTATATCAAAGCAAGGAAATGCGTAAGAAGTATCCGGATAACAAGGAAAGACTGAAACATATATTTGAAAAACAGGTATATGGATTGGCACCGACAGAGATTATATATAAGATTGCAACGTCATATATTTTGGGATTTGACAGTGACATAACAATCAAAAAGCATAATTTCAGACAGTATGATGCCTTGCCTGCCGCCCAAGAAGGGACATTGGAAACAGAGTTGGATAAGGTGTTTGGATGATTTATTTTATGAACCGCTAGTGAGCCAAGATGTGTTTAATGATGGTCCGATGGCGAAGACATCGGCCTGTTTGACACCGTCCTCCGCCACAAAGATTACGAGATGATGTGATTATTAGGGCGATGCGAACGAATAATTGCTTCTAGTAATCTCACATCATAGTCTGTAGCGCAGTCTGTTTCCATAACAAGGAACTCTTCTGGGGTTAAACAAGATTTATATATCCGCATAATTTCCGGAGAGTTGTTATCTTTTGTATTTGTGATTACTTTTATTTCGTAGTCTGGGAATTTGATTAAACAAGAGTATTTCCCAAGAACCCGATCTCTAAAACAAGTGCTTATGTTGTCTATCGGTGTTTGTGTTTGTTTTCTCATAACGATTGGTACAAATAAATCAGCATTGTCTGAAAGTTCCCCTTTCAAGATTTTTAATGCTACATCTTCGTATTTACCCAAAGAAAAAGTATTAAATTCTGAAGAAATTGAAGCACGCCATGCTAACGATATAAAAAATTTTCTCAATTTATTATAATCAAATTCACCATTTTTTAGCAAATATGTTTTAATATTATCAACCGTTTGAAATGGATAGTTGCATATTTCTTGAAAAAGTATTCTTTCTGCATACGCGTCTAAGTTGCCTAACGAACCATCACAATTTGAACACATCAAATACTCTTTAAACCCATTTTGGTGATGTACGATGTCAACGCGCCTATCAGAAGGCGTTATTGCAGCAAATCTGCCACGTTCTTTTAAACGATAGAAAGACTTGGGAATGATATGCGATTTTATAAGTTCTTTTTCTTGTCCACAAAATTTACAAATTCCAACTACCATACGGTAAAAATAGTTTTTTTAGTGTGATTGTCAAGGCGTGGTGTCAAAAATCATTTTTCTGTAAACGTGCCTGTTTTTGGTGTGATGCACAACCATAGGTTGTATATTTGTTGCTAATTCAAATATAAAAACTAGCGATATAATTAGCGATAAGTTGCAACGTGTACGTCAACTGTTTGCAGAACTGGTTGCGACCGGCGTAATGCCTTTAGGGTGCGCATATAGCCATCGTATTTTGTTGGAAGTGATGAGTTTTTTGGCGCGATACAACCTGTGGTTGAATTGTTAGTTTTTGCGTCTTGGGGTGTATGCAAAAATTGTGTAACTTTGCTGGGTATAAATTCAAACTAATCTCCGCAATGTTATGTTTGTATCTCATTTTACAAAACTGTTAAAAACAACACTTTTGTAAAGTGTGTTTAACAAAGTTGTTATTTTGGGCGTTTTTTGAGTTGGGTATCCCTATATATGGTCATCAATCGTTTTAACTTGATAATTCGGTATTTTGTTTGTATAATATTACCGAATTAAAAGAGGTTT
The DNA here is from genome assembly GCA_030531915.1 of Pseudomonadota bacterium. Classification (GTDB taxonomy): domain Bacteria; phylum Pseudomonadota; class Alphaproteobacteria; order Rs-D84; family Rs-D84; genus Enterousia. The sequence continues at coordinate 22,949 of JAUNMD010000002.1, read as the reverse complement.
ATATGACTGCAAATACCCCGAAATTTACTATTACAACAAACATTACCAATCTTGTTGCGGAAATAGCTGAAAAAATTGGGCAAATTCAGGGTAAAAAGGAATATGAACGCAATCTGCATTTGCGCAAGGTAAATCGCCTACGTTCTATTCAATCTTCCACAGCCATTGAAGGAAATTCATTATCGTTGGAACAAATTACAGATGTTATCAATGGTCGTCGTATTGTTGGTAATCCACGTGAAATCAAGGAAGTTCGTAATGCTTATGATGCATATGAACGCGCTTTGACATTAAATCCGTATAAAGTTCCTGACTTTTTGCATGCACATAAAATGATGACAGCAGAGTTGGTTGATGAAGCTGGCAAGTTCCGCAGTGGTAATGTTGGCGTATTTTCTGGTAAAAAAGTGGTACATATCGGTGCAAAACCAGAATATCTGTTATCGTTAATGACCGATTTATTCAAATGGGCAAAATCAACCAAAGAACATCCGCTGATTAAATCTGCTGTTATGCATTTTGAAATTGAATTTATCCACCCATTTGCAGATGGTAATGGCCGTATGGGGCGTTTGTGGCAGACATTGGTACTGTCCACATGGCAACCAGTGTTTGCATGGATTCCGGTTGAAACCATAGTATATGAAAATCAGGCGGAATATTATGCTGTTTTGGGGCGTGCAGAAAAGACCGCTGATTCAACAGAATTCATAGAATTTATACTGTATGCTATCTTGCGTGCCATAAATGAATTATCAAATATTACCGAAATAATTCCCGAAAAAATTACCGAATTATTGACCAAGACTCAACGGGATTTCTTGACCAATATTATCGGATTTATACAAAATAATGGCGAAATAGACAACTATCGTGCCCAGTTGTTGACCGGTAAATCACCGGAAATGACCAAGAAATTATTGGCAGCATTGGTGGCAAATAATGTACTGATTGCAACCGGTCGCACCAAGGGTCGCAAGTACAAATTAAATCCGAATTTGTAATATAATTCTCTGTCGTTTTTTGTATTTTTGAGTCACTTATTTCTGGTTGTGATATTGCCTGATAGTGCGATGTAAAATCCCTGTTTTGCGAAAATAATTCCCTGTTATGTATATTGTCGTATTTTGCGAAAAATGGCGGAATTTGGCGACATAATACAACTTATGATTGAATAATTGGCGGTTGGCGGGGAGGAAATTACAAAAATTCCCTGATAATCCCTGTATTTTGTTGTATGGCGTTCGCCGTAGAATCTTGCCACACCGCCAGAGATGAAAAACACCCTGTATGGGGTGTTTTTTATTACTCTCGCGCAGGTGTTTTTTGTTGATTTTATTGTCTGCTTCTTGCAAAATTTTCATATAAATATTTCGCATCAAATTTTTGGTCTGCTTGTGGGGGGAAATGCAATATGAGTATAGATTTATACGATTTGCCGGTGGTACGTCTGGGAAACGATGAAAATCCACGCCTTGTCGTATTGTTATGGAACCCAGGCGGAAACCCGCAATGGCCAAAACGCTTGCCCGAATACGCAATGCGGGCAGACGGGCGTTATGCCCCAACAGGCATGCATTTGGACAGTTTGCAGGAATACAACGATTGGTGGGACGATTTTTGTGCGGCGTTCCGTGAACGTGGCATAGAGCAATCAGAGGTTTTGTTCTTGGAATATTACCCATATCATACGGCATCATCGCGCGATATTCCGCCAGAGGCAATGTGGCCCCGTGGCGCGCGTGATGCACGTGATGAAAATGTCGCCCTGTTGCGGCGATATATGGCACGGAATGTGCCGGTGTTCGGCTATTACCCTGCCCCATGGTTGCGCAAGGTCACAGAGTTGCGTACTTACGGCCTGTTTCAAAAAAGCAATCGTGCTTGGAAAAAACAAAAGATTAAAGAGTTAGAAAATTTTTTAAGCAAATTATAAAAAGGGGGGGGTGCAATATGCTGTGGGGTGCAATAGTTGGTGACATTGTCGGGTCTATTTATGAATTTGATAATATCAAGACCAAGGATTTTCCATTATTTTCACCATGTGGATTTATCACAGATGACAGTTGTATGACCATCGCGGTGGCGGATGCACTGTTAAAATGGCGGCATGATGGTGGCGACCTGTCGGACTTGGCACGGCGGTCTATGCGCGCGATTGGTCGGCAGTTTCCAGACAAAAGCTATGGATTCAGATTTGCGCGATGGCTGGACGGCTATGACAATGAACCGTATGACAGTTGGGGCAACGGTGCAGCAATGCGTGTGTCGGCGGCTGGCTGGGTTGGTCGCAGTTTATCAGAGGTCAAACGTCTGTCATACATGGTGACATCGGTCAGCCATGACCACATTGAGGCCATCAAGGGGGCCGAGGCGACCGCCGTTGCTGTATTTCTGGCACGCACCGGCCACGACAAAGCCGAGATAGGCCGTCACATAATCAAAAACTACTATGGGGCATGTTTATCGGTTTCGGAATTGCAAAAAAGTTACTGTTGGGACTCTTCGTGCCAAGGCACAGTTCCACAAGCATTGCAGTGCTTTATAGAATCCACAGATTTTGAAGATGCGATACGCAATGCAATTTCAATCGGCGGTGACAGCGACACAATCGCCGCTATTACGGGTGCTGTTGCCGGTGCGTACTATGGCGTGCCAGCCGACATAAAGGCAACCGCCCGAAAATATGTACCGAACACGCTACTTGAAATTGTAGGTCGGTTTGAGAATATAGTTGTATAAACACTAAAAATCCGCCACACCATTCAACCCGTGGTTGAACATAATAACTAAATTCTGTTATTTTTATACCAAACCGTTTTTAGAGCACTCTCTAAAATATGAGTCCGCCAATTTTAACTAAACAGAAATTACATTATCATTTCCAAACCATTGTTTTGCTTTATTGATTATAGACTCAGATGGCTCTTTCATAAAAACAGCAACATTATTTACTGTTCTTGATACACAGACATAAAATAATTTCAAAACATTATCCGGCGGATTGTCAGAAAATAATTCATCAAAGTTATATGTATTCCATTGACCATTATCTAGTACAACCAAAACATTATTAAACTCATCACCCTTTACGCCATGCTGCGTAGAAAACGGTGTATGCTTATTCTCATACTCATAGAGCGCTAACGCCTCGCTGAATGCAATATTTTTAACTTTGTTATACAAAATGGGGAACTCTTGTACCTCATCACTCACATGCAGCAAACCAAGTTCATTCATGGAATTTATTGCGGTTTCAACCGACATATTCTTCTCTAAAAATGTCTCCATTTTACCTTTTAATTTTCTTTTGTCACTATGACGCTCTACCTTGATAGACACCGCCTGAATAAATTCATCAAACACCCGATGGTTATACAGGTAAACCAACTTGGACATATGTGATAAATGAGCTGCAAGTTTGTCTTTGTTTGTTCCTATAAGTCGTTCCTTGCCACTTTGACCATATGTTTCTCTGGAGGTATAGGCGGCTAATAGTTCCCCAAATTTTGCGCTTTTGGCCACCAGTCGATTTGTTAAATACATCTCCTTATCTGGACTTTTGTTTTCAAAGATTTCATTATACACATCTGTTTTTCTAAAATCATCCAAACCACTATTACTATAAACAAATATGGCCCGCCCTGGTTTATTGTCCACATGACCTTTATCGTCTAGATGGGCAGCACACTGTATTAAACCGTCATTTCTAATCTTATTGCACAACTCAATTGCCGCTATTGAACAGCGATAATTATCCTGTTTTTCTATTTTCTCCAATGTACCATCGGCGATATATCTATTCAAATCCCCGATTCCATTGGAATAAATGGCCTGCATAGTATCACCAAAGAAACCAAATTTTGTTTTACACTTTTTCTTGATCAATTCTATAAACCCATTTATTACATCTGGCGATGTATCTTGATATTCATCGACTAATATGTAATCACATCTATCTGCAAATATGCGTGATAATAACCGATATGATTCAAGCATTTTTGCAAATATTTTTAGTAAATCATCATGAGATATTACCCCATCTGATATCTTTCTATAATTTTTATAATCTACGTCCTTGTCATTTAATAAATGAGTTAACTCATCCAGCTCAATATCATCATCTTTTCTTATGTGCCCATTTATAAGTAAATCAATTAAAACACGCTTTAGTCCTGGTTGAAAATTTTTTATATTCTGCCACAAGAAACTATGGATTGTAGACACTTGCAAGACATTAGTTCTTTCTGTGTTCAAACATCTTTTTTTTATCTCTTCGGCCGCAACATCTGTATAAGTTATACACGCAACTTTGGCACATGCTTGATTGGAATATATCTGGTTTACCAGTTTGTTGAGCGAATGCGTCTTCCCGCTGCCGGCCCCACCAACAAGAACAAAACTTTTATCGGCCATAAATACATTTTGTATTTTTTCGATTATTTCATCAGCCATTTCAAGCCCTCTTCTATATAGGTTGGCGTTTTCCAATCTTTGTAATCATTGTCCTGAGATAATATTAAAACATCCATGGCAAATCCCGTCTTACTTTTCACAAACCGTTCCGCAAAGTCATCTTTATCTTCATAAATTGCGATTTTAGATTTATTTTTTAACGACGAAAAGCGGTTTACATTGCCTCTAATAAATGACTTATTGGCTTCAAAAAAAGCATCTTCGAAAGATCGCGTTCCATCCCTTTGAAAGGCAAGATACAATTTATTTTTTTCTACTTCCTCGTTAGCAGCACCAATTAAATCTGCAAGCGTCGAAGAGTGCTTGGGTATTAATTTTCTAATGGTTGCATTAGTTGTTCCGTGGTTCTTATTATTGTTTTTTTTGTAATCTACATCCGTTATGATAAGGCATTTTGTGTTCAAAAAATCAATTAAAGGTCTGAATTTATATGCATAAGCCCCACCAACAGTAAATATGCTAACGTTTTTACTACGAATATTTTTATATTCATCCTGCTGTCTAAGCTTTTCAATAAATATCGGCAGCAAAATACGTTCTGTGTTCCCTTCAATAAAAATTACTTTGTCAGCAAAAAATAATTCTGCCAAATTTACAGTGAGATATTTTTTGAAAAAGATGTATACATCATCATCCAAGAGTCCATGCAAATCTGTTAAACTTTTAGAGTGCACGCCAGCATCATCGCCTATATAAAAATACCTTATATCTTCAAAATTTGACTGGGACACAACATGTGTTGAATGTGAAGAAATAATACTTTGAAAACTACAATCTCGTATCAATTTTTTTATTTGTTTAATAAAAATATATTGTAATTGTGGGTGCGTGTGCGCCTCTGGTTCTTCTATGCACAATAATGAAATATCTGGCCGTTTGCCATCATTTTGTTTTTCAGCAAAAATTTGAATATCAAATAATATGGCTATTAAATTCAAATACCCCAAGCCATTATTATATTCCGGCAAATCATCTTGATATTTTACAATAACATTTTGTCTCAACAGGTTTTCTGCCGATAGTTCTGAAACAATTTGTGGCTTTATATGCTCGTCATCTATGTATTCTCGTATTTTCTTAAAAACACCGTCAAAAATCTTTACATATTCGTCTTTCAGACGCTTATCCATATCAACCAGAGACGCCTCAAAATTTTCAATAACTTTTTCCTTCTGGATTTTTTTGCATTGAAAAAATTCGTTAGATAGTTCCGATAATGTTTTTGAATTATTTTTCACAAAATCCCTTGGTGCACGTATTGTCTCTATGGCTATAAGTTTCCCTAAGGATTGGTCTCTCTTGTCAAAACAGTGCTTGCATTCTTTATCACCATTTTGAAAATAAGAATACGCATTCCAAACTAAAATGTCGTTTATATGTTTTTTTATATAACTTACCTTTGCCTCAGGTTCTTTGTCATCTAGTTTTTGGGTAATTTTTTTGTAGTTATCGTACGTTAAGACGAACTTCATCTTAAATGATACGGTTTTAACATTTTCATCTAGGTCAATCATAAAATTAGACAAATTACTCAAATCATCATCGTCATCATATGTAATAACAAAAGACAAGAAAACTCCCAGCTCTTTATCCCCACTATACTTTTCATTAAAATCATTCTCTTCCATGACATTACCTGTGGTGAGTAAGTCACAGAGAAATTTGCTAAACTCTGTATTCAAATCATAAAAATTGATTTTGCCATCGTTGATAAATCTGCTTAATGCTATCAAAAAAGATGTCTTACCGGTATTGTTACGTCCAACAATAACCGACAACCCTTTCTCAAGAGTTATAGAAAAATTTTTTAGTGATCTGAAATTTCTAATATTGACTTTTGATATGTACACGGCTAGCACCTTTCTTACACATTCTTGAGTTTTATTCTTTGCTTCATCGGCCTATTTACTAGCACCAAAGTTTTACTGGAAATATGTTTCATCAAATTCTTTGATGTCATAATTTTTCTTGGCGCGAGCGCCTAAATTATGTTTCAGCATCAACTTGGCCAATTCCGCGCCATCAATCAGGCGAATTATCATATTCTGGGCCTTGTCGGCACGTGAACGCGCCTTGTCAGAAAAGTACGATGTTGTCATAAACACACCTTTGGACACACCATTTGATGCCAATGCGCCAATAAAATTTTGCATTTCTTTTTCATTGATTTTGCTATCCGAATAACGCTTTGCCTGCAAATATATTTTAGACAAACCCAATTCATCTTCGTAGATTATGCCATCTATGCCACCATCTGCGGTATATTGCGTCAGTTTTCCCGTGCCATAATCCATGGCCTCCATCAAGTCAACTACTACACGCTCAAAACGTTGTGGTTGAATGTTTTTCACTGACGTTAAAATTTCATCTTCCAGTGCCGCATTTATTTCGCCAATAGCCGAATCTATACTTTCCTCTGGATCTTGACTGGCCGAACAAGTTTCCGTTTCTACCCCGCCCTGTGTGTTCTTGATTTTCATATTGGAACGTTTCATAAAAGCGACAAAATCCGGAAATTGGGACAAGTAAGCATCATTTATTTGCGCCCCTGATTTCAATGCGCTGATACCAGCCGGAGTGATTTCATAATACCCAGGTTGCGGTTTACGCAGCAATCCAGCAATATACATATAATAACTGGCCCAGTGAAGACGTGAATAAACAACTGTGTTCCGCTTGCTCCTAATCATTTCACTTTGTTGTTCACTGGTTAGGTGCATTTTGTTTGCCACAACTTGTTCCATTTTCGCAATTTTACACGGTTCTGTTGTTTCCGCGTACGCTTGCAATAACGGTCGCATAAATTCTTGATAATTTGGCAATGACATATTTTTCTCCTGTAATTTATCCATTTTGATAAAAAATTAAATAGCACACCTTAGGAGCAAAAGCAATAACTTATTGTAATTACTCTATTTTAGGAAATTTTTCCCAATATTTTTTATGATAGATTGCTTTTATGTGCAACATAACTGGACATATTGTCGCGTATCACGCGCTTTTTGTGTCAACACAGAGTATTACAGGCCATAATTCAACCACAGGTTGCACAAAGATAAAAATTCAATTTATTTTTTGCAAGCAGTCCTAAACGTCAGACAAAATTCGCGCGATACGCGAATTTATGTAAATATTCAACCACCGGTTACATAATGCGTTTTTTATAAAGAAATCAGACAATACTAGAATTTACCCAGAGATTTATAAGACAAGCAAATAAAATAGCACAAACAAATAGTACACACAACAATCACAACTATAAAAAAGCGTCATTTAACCAACACAAAATTCAATCATAGGTTGAATTTTGTGCAACTTTCTATTATTTTCTAGCACAGGTTGTGTTTTACAACAAAAATCAACCCACGCTAGAACACAGCGCACCATAACAAGGCAACAGAAGTAATATTCATGTAAGTCCAAAAAATAAAAAATATACAAAAACGGTATTTTTTTATTGCCCTTGGCCAGACAATATCTTATACTGACAAATATATCAAGGAGACATTTATGAAAGCAATACAGTTCGGGATTTTCGCGCTGTTGTTGGCGGCGTGTTCCCCCGCAATGACATTTTACCCATATGACGGCACAAAATATATCACGGGCGAAGGTGGCTTTTATGAAGGCCAACTGCGAGCAGATACCTTGGGACACTCTTTATTTGAAGCGGCCCCAGAATACAAATATACATACATTGATATTTACGCATCTGGATTACCCAAAGGCGGCGAGTGCACCCTGCTGGGTTATATAGCCAGTTCTGACATGTCACAAATATTCAAAACTGTTTTTGAAATGGGAGGCAATGTGATCACAGGTTCAGACATCAGCATGCCCGTAAAATTTCAGAACGCTGGTGGCGTGTTAGACACATCCGCAAGCGCAGGAAAAACATCAATTACGACACTCTCCGGTTTTGGTGCAAGCACCACCACAATATATCGTTATAATATATTTGAGTGTCAATAGTCATAAACCATCAAAAAAACACCCGTGGGCGGGTGTTTTTGTTTTATCGGTTTATCATTGTGGGGATTACGATTTCGTCGTTGTAATAGCCCAAGAATCGTTTTCCGGTGGCACAGTATATTTTCTGCAACGAATCCTTGTATTCGCGCACGGCCGTAACCCAGCGATTTTCGACATCGGATTGTGCCCCTTGGTATCCAGCATATGCACCCAATGCGCCACCAGCACCCGCACCAATCAATGTGCCTTTTAATCTGGCCTTGTTACCAAAGTCAATAATACCGCCGTCGGACGCATCAACCATCATTGGGTAAAAGTCCGTGATACTGTATTCACCGTCCAAGGCATAGCCAGTACCGCTGGACGTGCGGCCCAAAATTGTATGTCCCGACAAATCCGATTTCAATTTGGCCCAATCAGAACGCTTGTAACCAAACGCCTTGTCATTGACGTCGGCAATCATCGCAGGAATCTGTGTGCCGGTGGCAATGGTGGCACTGGAAATCTTGGCATAAATTGCACTGTTGTCAGGATTTACACTATTTTTCATTTCATTTTTTTCAGTCAAATAAAACTGTTTTGCGGAATCAGCTTTGACTTTTTCGAACCCTTCCTTGGCCGCGGCATCAATGTCTTTGTTCGGGTATGCATCTAGTTTAATATTCAACAGGGTTTCTTGTTTACAACCAGTATCGTCTGATTCACACACCAATGTTGTTTCGTCGCCAGTGTTGTAATAGGCATGTTTGTCCCCCAGTGTGTTACCCTTTCTGATAACACCCCACAGGCACTTGGAATTTTTATTCTGTGGTTCGGCGGTTTTATCATCAGCATTGGCGTTATTGTTCGCGGTTGCGTCGGTGGTCGCCTTGTTATCGGCATTTGCGTTGGTGGTCGTTTTTTCTTTGGCCACGGTCACGCTGGGGATTTTGCAATCCTCGATACGCAGGACTGAATCGCCACTGGCGGCGATGTTGCCAATCATACTGCCCGCGGCGGCGTTGACGCCGGTTGACAGGATTGTGTCACCCGCAACCTTGCCCGAATAGGCATTGCCCGCCATCAGGGCCGCGCCACTGATTGCACCGATAATTGTGCCGGTGGTTTTATGTTTGCCACCGCCCAAGATGCTGTCACTGCCGATTTCGTTTTTGCCGGCGGCATTACCCGCCAGACCGCCAATCACCGTGCCCGCCGCAATACGCAGGCCGGCGTTCTGTTTCTGTTCCGCATTCAATACCTGAACCACGTCCGCACGGGTCGGTTCATTGTCCGCAGGGAACGTAACCTGGGCCGCATCGGTGGTGTATGAAAATTCAGGAAAGTCAGAGATATTACATTTGACCGCGTCGCCCGCCGCCAAATTCGCGCGCGCCAAAACGGCGTCGGAACCGTCCAGTCCCATTTGATAGCCACGCAATTCGACAACCGCGACACACGTTGATGCGCCACCCGCACCATTGCCAACCGTTGGCGTATCCCACGCAAATTCACCATTTGGGTATACCATTGCGCAAGAATCCAGTGTTTCGATACTGACACGCGAATCCGTTTCGCCACGCGACAACTTTTGCGCCAATTCACGGTTTGCCACCCGCACCGGCAGGTTGGTTTCCGTGTCCGCCGACTGGGTCGTGGCAGTTGGTGTGGCGGCGGCCGCAGCGGCCGCCGCAATCTGTTCGCGTTGGGCATTTACCTGTTGATAGCCGGCCGCATAACTGCGCGATGCGTTGCCAACTCGCACTGCGGCGTCTGCCGACGCAGAGCATAGAGCATAGAGCATAGATAATAGATAATAGTTAAACTTCATTCTCTCTCCCCCCTACTCTGGCCTGTTATAAAAAACTAAAATTGCAGGCGTGCGCGGACACCTAAATCAACCATGCCCAGGCGGCCACTTTCGTACCAGTTGGTATAGTGGAATACGCTGTCATATGGTGCTTGGTATTCGCCACCCGCACCGTCGCCCAACCATTCAGTTTGAGAAACAACGATACTGCCCGATGTTTTAACCTTGCCCAAATTGGCATAGCGAACAAAGAAATCCAATTTAATACCGCCGTCCAATTCGGTTGTCAAACCACCCTCGACCGAAAAAGCCAACTGTTCTGTTGTGCCACCGTTGTGGTATGCATAGACGTCCGAAATACCCGTCAGGTCACCCGCACCAGCCGCCGATGGATCCATCACGTCATAGAACGTGCCATCGTACACGACATAGTCGGCGATTGTATTCAGCGAAATACCAACACCAGCCCCGATATACGGACGCAACGCGCCACCCGCCAGATAGCCGGTATAAGAATCGATATTATAATACACGTTCAGCATTGTCGTGTTTGCGGTGATTGCACCACCACTGACCTTGCCCGTGATATAGCCACCATTACCGTCGGCGGATTCAACCGTGTCTGGGTACCCGAGCCCCGAATAACGCAAGAACGAGAAATCAATACGCACGTCGTTATTGATTGCCGCACCAACCGATACCTGTAATGGAATCACGGTATCAGATGAAAAGTTTGCATCTTTGAATGCGCCGGGGACAACATACGATTTATCTTCGCCGGCATAATCGGCGGACATACTGCCCGTGATTGATGCAGAATACCCCGCAGAAACACCGATGTACAGGCCACTGTCCGCCAAACGGTCATAGTCCGCCGGCTGGTAATACTGGCGTCCTGCATTCGTTGCCGATGACCCAACGCGTGGTAACGCACCCGTGACACGGGTATTGGCCGGTAAACTGGTACTGGTTGTGACCGACGTTTGGTTTGGCAATGCGATAACCTGGCCCTGGGCGGTGGTCGCCTGATATGTTGTTGGATACGCCGCCTGATACACAGGATACGCGGCATGCGCGTCATTTGACATGCCCGCCAAAACACCCGTTAAAACGGCAAAAATAGCAGATTTTTTCATGTAAAATCCATTTCCTTTTGCGCATATTATATCATAAAATTCCCCAAGAGTACAAAACAAAAATCCCGCATTACGCGGGATTTAGTCCAATATGTTTTGTTGTTTTTATGTTTAGAACGTAAAGTTCAGACGAACGCCCATTTCGGCCTTGACATCTGTCCCGTTTTGGGATTTACGATGCGAGTCGTCCAGCGTATATTCGCCATAGACCGTGATTTGGGTATTATCTGTCAACCGGTTCGAAACCGATGCACCGATAACGTATTCGTCCCAACCATCTTCCATGTCAGCCAACAGTTTTTCCAGCGCAGTCGCCAATGCCTTGGTTTGCGCATTTGGCATTTCGGTTGTGATTTTATCAACACCATGGTCAGAATGATGATTGAATTTGAACCAACCGCCCATGCTCCAACGGTTTGAAAATTCATAGAACCCTTGGACACCGGCATTGATGTCTGTATACCCTTTGATTCTGGCTGAAATCTGGTTTGGTGCACCCAACATCGCCAACTGTGTTGCTGGCGACATCACAACATCGCCAACGCCAGGGATATTCCGTACCACGCCTTTGGTATCACCGACAACACGTATCATATTGTTGTCATCTGCGAATGTTTGCAGGATTTCAACAAATGCCTGTGCGGTAAATTTGTCCCATACGCGGCCAAATTTTGTCCCCGCATGGAATCCCCACATACCGTCAGAATAGTTATCGTAATCAAACACGCCGTACACGGTGCTGGGGGTATTCAAGTCACCCTTTACATTGTATGTGCCGCGCATTTCACCGACACCACCCAAGTGGATGTCACCATATACGTCCCATACAAAACCATTGTACAGGTTCAAGATACGATATGTTGTCCCCAGACGACCGCCGGACAGACCGGTACGGCCAATATCGTTATCGTGGGTGTATTGCAACATAAAGTGTGCCGCCCAACGATCTGTAATACCATAGCCCATTTCTTCTTGGACGCGGACGATTGGAAATTCAAAACCGCCGCTGTGATTTTTTTCGCGGTGCGCCCATGAATTATCGGCGACCTTTAACATAATACCGTTGGACAATTTGGAATAGAACATATTCTGTTCTGGCAAATACAACGGATTTTCCATGTTATGAACCGTAGAATACGGCCCAGGAATGTTTGCAGCCATCGCAGGCGCAGTCAGCGCGGCCATCGCCGTCGCCAACGTAATTGTTTTTTTCATCAAATAACTCCTTCGTTGTGATGAAATTCTGCGGCCCCCATTATTGGCAAGACCGGAGGTCATATCCACACCGCCCATTATTGGCAACAGTGTGTTTTTGCGACACGACCATTTATCAGGGTATACCTATTTTGGGAATAAAGTCAAAGAAATCTTTTTCTTGCAAAATTTATTTATGCTGGTATGCAACAACACACGGCGCAAATTTTGCCCAGTTTTCCGCCGAAATCCACGCACGCGGGATTGTGATACTGTTGTGCTGGCCCGCCGACATTTTGGGTAATGTATCGCCATTTTTTGCATTTATAATTTGATTCAGGTGCACCGTCGCGCCACCAATTACCCCCGGCAGCACGAATGTAATATCGGTATCGGCGCGCAATTCATTACGCAATTCCAGTGTGATTTTGTCTGCATCCACCGCGGTTACCACGCCCGCCGCGTGCCAATCAGATGTTGAACGCGTTGTTTCATAATCATGTGCCGATGGGCCCAAATTCCCATCAAAGAATGCCGTTGTGTATCCACGCGTTTCCAATTTGTTCAGTAAATCCATAAATGGCGCAGGATCAAAATTATCGGGATCGGCGGCATACGCGTCCAGCGCACAGCGATACGCATTTGTCACCATGGCAACATAATATTCGCTGCGATTGCGACCCTCTATCTTTAATGAATCAGGACGGGCGGCAATAATTTCTGCCAAGCGTGGCATCAGACACAAATCGCGCGAGTTCATGATGTATGCGCCACGGGAATCTTCCTCTAATGGCATTTCGACACCGGACTGGGTTTCACGCAAAATGACGTCGTATTTCCATCGGCACAGTTGCGCGCACGCCCCGCGGTTTGATGGACGCCCCGTGATAAAGTTCGACAACAGGCAACGGCCCGAATAACTCATACACATTGCGCCATGAACAAAGATTTCCAGACCAACATCGGGGCATGCGGCGCGGATTTCACAAAATTCATTAAATGGGACTTCGCGTGCCAACACGCACAATTTTGCGCCCGCATTTTGCCAGAACTTTACCGACGCCGACGAACATATATTCGCCTGTGTCGATACATGAATTGGAATATCAGGGTGATGTTCGCGCACCCACATCATAACGCCGGGGTCTGCAACAATCAGTGCATCGGGGCGCAGGTAATCTATAACTTCGCTGACGCGGGGCATATTTGCATATTCGCGTTCGTGCGCGAACAGGTTGAACGCCAAATAGACCCGTTTGCCCGCGGCGTGGGCCAGTTCTATACCTTGTTTTACCTCTGCGGTGGTGATTTTTGCGCGCGCACGCATCGAAAAACCCGGCAGACCGGCATAAATTGCGTCTGCGCCGTACAAAATCGCGGTTTTGAATGCGTCCAGCGTGCCCGCCGGTGCAAGTAATTCTGGTAATTTAATCATAATCTGTGCCCTTTGACGTATATTTTTTACGGTTATTGCATAAAATCAAGCAATTTATGATTTTTACACTTGAAATTATTTTCTGAACCATGTATAGTAAAGCCCGTTGCCAGTTTAGCTCAGCTGGTAGAGCATCTGATTTGTAATCAGAGGGTCGTTGGTTCAAGTCCGACAACTGGCACCAGAATTACCGCGGTTACCCGCGGTTTTTTGTTTGCGTGTTTAACGTTGGTGTTTGTCCAGTTTGTGTATCAGGTTTTTATAAATTTCTGTTTCGTGTTTTAATGAATCTGCAACTGATTTGAAATATTCTGTGCGGCCGGCGTAATCAGACAGGTTCAAAACCGTGTGTTGCAAATCGTATACCTTGGCCGTCATTTGATACAGTGATACGTTTTCAGGGGACTGGCGCGGGACAATATTTATTTTATCATTCGCGCCCAGATATCTGACCGTGTTATCGCCACGCTGGTAAAACACGCCGCCAACACCGTTTTCCATGTCCAACGAATGTGACAAAACGTATGGCACATTGTAATATTCCGCACGTGTTACGGGCGCAAAACATTTGAACATTGGTTGATAAATCAGTGTGCGATATGGCGATGCCTGTAATGATGCCACCACTGGGTGTTTGGGCTTGCCACGCCCTGGGGCGATATCACAGGTTGTTTCCGCCCCCTTTCTGATTTTTGATATTTGTGGGTATCCCAAACGGTTTGCCACCAATCCCATTTCAGATGCATTTGTAAACAGGTAATCGCCGATGCACAGTTGAAACGCACTGGGGCATGTCATAAATGTTTCGGTGTTTGTGCCGGAAAACCCCAGTCGCGCCACGGGCTGGGCCGCGCGTTCAACAATCAACATGCGATCTTTTGTGCCAATACGGTCGGCAATATGGAATTGGGGTTCAATGTCGCGCTTTTCATCCACCAACATCAATTGCCCCAACCACAGGCCAACACGAACCTTGTCAAACCAATCCAATAACGTGTTGATTTCGGTGGCGGTGATGGCGTGACCCGCCATTACTTTTTCCAAGACGATTTTGGCGGCGGCCTCTAATTCCCCAAATTTGGTATTACACGCGGTGCACGCCGGAAATGTCAGTTTGCCAAACGTAATCTGTTTTTCGGTCAATACGCCAAAATTACAGATACGATCATAACTGCCCACCAGTTTACTCAGCCACTGGGGGATAACGTGTTCTTTGTTTTTATTTTCCGGCTTTTTACCACAAAAAATACACTGCTGTGCCAATTTAATTTCCTTTTGTCACGTCTATTATATATTGACAAATATTTTTTTCCACAACAAAATATGCCCCGCGTGGGGGCATACCGGATACCAAGGAAATGCGATTATCTGTCGTGATGCGGGCGATAATTACGGCGCGATGTGGGGCGTGATTCTTCGTCATATTCGTCATCATCATATTCTGCATCGTCAAAATCGGACGCATCGGCATAATAATTCGGGTTATTGATTTCGTCCAACCAGCGGCGAATATTTCCGTGACGGCGCGCATAGCGTTTGACACCCATCAGTAACGCCGCCGCAATCATTTTTTCCATATCTGGTTGACTGATGTGACCCGCGACGTGGTCACGCACATTTTCGGCGATTGCGCGCACCGCGCCACGCGCCCGACGCAACACCGAATGACGCCGGCGATGCGCAACAACAATTTGACGAATCCACATTGCAATCAGAAATGCAATCATTGGCACGGCGGCACATACGATAAAGTATTTATACACCGCGTCTGAACAAAACGGCAATCCAAACAGTGTTGCGCACGTGTTCGGTAAATGCAGCAATATCACCGCAATGATTTCATACAGGAATAATACAGTTGTGCAAATTTTTAATCTGAGAAACATTCTGCGCCCCCATTGGTTATGTACCACTATTTTTTCATATCGGGCGCGTAATGTCATCGGGAACGATTTCATAAAAAAACACCGCACGAATTGTGCGGTGAATGAATTTTTATTTGCGCCCTATTCTGCATCAATGTCGGGGGTGGCATCGCGTGCCTCTTCGGCACGGGCGGCGGTTTCAATCTGTAATAACTGATTTTCCAATGCGGTGCGTTCAGACGATTTATACCCTGTTTCAGGGGCCGCGGCATTTTCTGTTTTTGTGCCGTCGCTTGCTTTCTGTTTTGAATCAGACACCGCCGGATTTATCAAATTATTATAGATTTCAATCGATTCACGAGAACCCGCCATATCGCGCGCCAGCAACTTGTTTTCAGCCCCAGGCACGAACCATTCGTCCAATTTTACCGCCGTCAACTGCATAACCGGACGCGTGCGCGCATCGGCAATCCACTGGGGCATTTGTGGTGCATCGGAATAATACCACAGCATAATCCAATACACGACGCCCATAACGAATATACCGCGCACAATACCAAATATTACGCCCAGTGTGTGATCGGTAACCTTTATCATGCTGGCCTGAATTTTGTCGCGCAATTTCTGGTTAAAGAAACCAACCAACAACAAAATTGCAAAGAACACGATAAAGTATGATGCAACCAATGTTCCGACCGTCGAATCCGTCAGGTCAAACCAACGTTGCAACAGCGAATCCAACAATGGAGACGCAAATCGCGCAGACACCGCCGCCGCAACCCACGACAGGGTTGCGATTGTTTCGTAAACCCCACCACGGATTGTTGCCCAAACAGTGGATGCCAATAAAACACCCACATAGATATAGTCAAGCGTTGTTAAATCAAACATACGGTGTCCCCAGCGATTCTGTTACTTGCGTGACGCGATTATTTTTTCTTGCGAACCAGAACAAATCCCAATGCCGCAACCAGTACAATCAGCAAACCATAGAAGTATGCTGTTGTGCCGTGCTTTACATCACTTTTTTTTTGCGCAGTTTCGTCAGATGCAGCCGTGGTAGCGTTATATTCAGAAATCGCATTTGCACGATCGGCATGTGCGGCCTTGAACCCTTCGGCGTCTTGTTCATATGCCTTGCGGTTTTCGGCGGCGGTTGCCTTGTCAGCATCGCTCATATCTGCTTCGACCGCGTCACGCAAATCCTGTTGCATGAAATCCGCATAACCTTGGAAGCATTTTTCACCAATAACGATTACAGGTACACCACCAGAATCATATTCGCATTTTGCCAATGCATCTTGGAATTTTTCAACATTTTCAGGAACCATAACGTTGATTTCGTTGACCGAAACGGTTGGGTATTCATAGACCAACTGGCCCTCTATAAATTCACGTGCGTGATGGCAGTGTGGGCATGTTGGGGAATGATAAATCGCGATATCCGCAGCAGACGCCGCACCGAACGCAGCCATACCCAATACAGCCGACAAAATAGATAATTTTTTCATTTTTTCTCCTTTTCCTGCCGTGATTATAGAAAGACCATGCAAGTGGCGCAAGACATTTTTTCAAAATATCTGAATTACAACTGGCTGTGATTCATTAAACGCACATCATCAAATTCCGCGTATCGACCAAACATCGCGCGTGCAAAGGGGCACAGGGGTATAATCTTGCGATGTTGTTGGCGCGCCAGATTGCATACCTGACGCACCAAATTTCGTCCAACCTGGGCATTGCGATATTCGGGCACAACCGCGGTGTGGTCGATAACAAATTTATCAATTCCAACGCGAAAGAATGTGATTTCACCAATATGCCGGCCCAGCACGTCGGCACTGAAACCCAAACCATTTGAATACAGCGTATATGTAATGTTATCAGGCATATAAAAATCCCCCATCTGTATGCAAATTATACCAATGGGGGCGATGATATTAAATATGATTGAATCCATAAACGCCGCGGACGCATTGCATGTCCGCGTGTGATTATTTACCAATCGAATCGTAATTCTTGCGAATTATTTTTGCACACTTGCGCAATGCCGCAGATTCAGATGCCGACATTTTCGGCATAATCGGGGCAGATGCACCGTCCGCACCAACCACGCGTGGCAAAGACATTGCGACCATATTCGCACCCGCGCCGTTTACGCAACTGACGGTCAAGATACGATGTTCATTATTGATGATGCAACGCAGCAAGTCCGCCGCCGCCGCACCAATACCGTCCCATGTTGCACCACGGCCCTGAATGATTTCATATGCCGCATTACGCACGCGATGTTCAATCGTTGCACGCGTTGTTGCGGGCAATGGCGTTTTCATCTGGCGACAGAAATCGTCCAGCGCAACCGCACCAATCGTGGCAGATGTCCAGTTTACCATACTGGAATCACCATGTTCGCCCAAAACGTATGCATTGATGGACTGGGTCGACACCGACAGTTGACGTGATAAAATTGTGCGCAGGCGCGCGGAATCCAACATAGTTCCCGTACCGATTACGCGGGACGCCGGCAACTTTGACAATTTCTGGGTCAGCATAACCATCACGTCCAACGGATTTGTCACAACGATAATGCGAACATGCTTTGGGTCAACATTTGCCATAACACGTGGGACAATGTCCGATATAACCGCAACATTCTTATTCAACAAATCTGTGCGCGTTTCGCCGGGTTTCTGGTTTGCACCCGCAGAAATAATCACAATGTCAGAACCGCGAATGCCGCGATAATTACTGACCGCGGAAATTTTAACGTCAAAACCAAAGCTGGCGGCGTGGCCCAAATCTTCGGCGGCGGCACGTGCGCGAATTGCGTCACGATCAAACAATACTATTTCGTGTACAAAGCCCGTATTTTTAACCGCGGTTGCAACGGCCGAACCAACCGTACCAATACCAATAATTGCAATTTTCATGTGTTCCCTCTCTATTTTTTTGGTCGGTCTGATTATATCAAATTTTTGCCCCACCGTCCAGAATATGCGGTGGGAATTTATTATCACATTGATTTTTTACGCGTTTTGTGATATAATATGCACATTCGCCGATGCATGACCGCATCGGTCTTTTTTTATTCAATTTCACAAAATCAATCAAAGGAAAAAACATGTCCAGACAAATTCAGTTTCGTCGGGGAACAGCCGACGAGCATAAAAACTTTACCGGTGCAGATGGTGAAATTACCGTTGATACAACCAACAAAACCCTGCGCGTGCACGACGGCGTGACCGCCGGTGGCATAATGCTGGCACGCGCAGACGCGGCGTTCAAGGTTTGGATCAGCCCAGAATTTCAACCAACCAGCGCAACCAGAACCATTGCCACACATAATCTGGGGCTGAACCCACTGCATTCATGGGGTGACGTTTTATTAAAATGCGTGTCCGATGATGCGGGGTATTCTGTGGGCGAATATTGCTCTAATTGGACACCATCTGGTCAAAATGGAAATTTGGCATTTCCGATATCGCACGGCGTCACTTTGACCGAAAATACAATCGAAACAACCACTGGTACATCGACCATTGCCGCATTAAAGAAAGACGGCAGCAATGAATATGCTTTCTTGAATCTGGCATGCTGGCGTTATGTTTTCAGAATTTTTTATTAAAAATGGGGGGCGTGCCCCCCCCAACTTGTTTAATCCAGATATTTTGATATTTCCGCGATACTGGATTTTATATGACGTGCCTGCAAACGCCGCAGGTTATTTTGTTTCTGCGATATTTCCGCATCTGACATTTTCGTGGCCGCATTCAATGCCCGAACACAATCAGATTGGCCATCGTACAGAATTGCGTTATCATCTGAAAATCCATACAGTTTTGCCAATCGGGCATCAATGATTGGAATCAACGCAAATGCCAATGCCAGATTTAAGTTCCCGCTTATCGCCTTGTCATAATAACCCAATGTTTGGCCATGTATCAGGAATGGAATAAACGTTGCCGTCTGGCACGAACGGAACAACTGGTCAAACGGCGCGCGTTCATATACACATACATTTGTCAGTTTTGATAATATGGGGCGATATTCGTCATATATTGTTGCGCTGATTATATCGGATTTTACACCATGGTTTGTCCCCAGCCAGTTCATGTATCCATATCACGACGGTTTGAATCACCGATAACACCAACCGAGACAAATTTATTCTTGTCCTTGGTCATGTTTGAATTATCGCATGGGAATACAATGGGCCAAATAACAGGCATCTTGTATATTTTTGACATAAAGTCCGCCAACACAAATTGATGAACATTTTTATATACTGATTGCAGCGGCTGATGCATATCGGGTGCATGATCAATGGTCAATAACGGTTTCTGGGTCTGTATATAATTGGCCAAGAAAAATTCCGCCGTTTTTTGATAGTTCCAAATAAAATAACTGCCCACAAATACGCAAGATGCCGTGTTAAAAAATTTCAACCTGTCCAGCACGCGTATCGTATACGGTGAAATACAAAACGTTGCTATATCAGATGGGAACAGATTTAATTTCAAATTTTTCTGCGTTGTGAAAATTGCGCATTTTTTATTTTTGCGCGACATATACGCATACACAGAATACAAACATTCTATGTGAAACGGATTCATTTCAATCAAACAATAATCCGCACGTGCTGTTTTGGAACGTAATATTGCCATTACCTGACGCGGGCACGAAATCAAATCTGAAAATTTATCAGAACACAAATATCCACGAATCCGATGACGCAACCGCTTTGGAACGATATAAAAAGTCAGTAATTTTGCTAATCTTTTATTCATTTACCGGTCTCTTGATATATCACATCACGCATATCGTTGATAAATTTTGGAATGTTGTGAATTTGCTGGACATATTCACGTGCCGCCAGACCCAACTTTTTGCGTTTGGGTTCATTTGACATCAATTCACGAACCGCATTCACATACAAATCTATTTTATCAAATCCATCGCCCAGCACGTCGCCCGTCCAAACACCAAATTTTGATGTTAAATCATCGGGGTTGCGATTGCTGACCAATGCACAACCGTATGACATGGCCTCTAAAAATGATACGGGTAATGCCTCGTGTATCGATGTGTTCATCAATATTTTGGCGTCCTGCAAGAATTGCGTTTTGCGTGCGCCATCAACATGACCCGCAAAATGCCAATTCGGAATATCTTGGTATTGTTTCCAGAAATTCGCAGTTTCTGCCTTGTTTGTATTTATGCGGCCCAAGACCCAAAATTCATATTCGGGCATACGGCGCGCCGTTTCACAAAACAGCCAACCACGTTTAACATCTTCCAATCGACCAAGGAAGATAACCATGTTCTTCTTTTTATAATTTTTGACATCAAAATCGGCGTCGACCTCTATGGGATTTGGCATATATTGAATTGGAACATTTTTGTCCAGATTGTATAAATCAACCGCCTTTTGATTCAAGAAATGACCCTGGGACACAAAACGCACCCGACCATTTTCATACCACCCGTGCACCGTATCATAAATACGCTGGTTATAATAATTCGGTTCAGGCATCAATTTCATTGTGGCGATTTCGTCCCATTCGTATTTTGGACGTGGGTCTTGAATCCACAAAATCAGTTTCTTGTTTTTATTTGTTTCATGACGCAAAACCCAATCGTCGGTCAATTCAATAGACACATACACATCATAGTTTTTGCGACGCAAGAATAAACGCGATGCCCAATGTTTGCGCGGTAACCGATACAGATTGACATTATCAACATGGTATTTGCGCGACGTAAACCGGTGACCACGCCCACCCAATAAAACGTCCATTTTAATATCGTCACATGGTATATATTTCGCAATATAATTTCGTGCCAACATTCCATAGCCGCCAAATTGCGTGCCCGCCCCGCCAAAAAATTCATCAATCAATAATGCAACGCGCAATTTTTTATGTGCCATTTTTTCATACTCCCTTGCATATTTAATCCAAAATTTCTTCATTGGGTGGCGTTTATCTTTCAGCCATGGCTTTTTTGCACCCGTATAGTGAATGATTACCGCCGAATTTAATTTCGCCTGTTCATCATATATGTTATGCGATGTATAGTTATAAATGCTGTCAAATTCTGCGACATGACCACGGCATACGATGTTCAAGACATCTTGATCCTGGTACTGAATTTTGCCCGCCAATTTGGTGGTTTCCTGAATCAATGTCTGGGCCATTTTTTCGGCACGCATTTTTTTCAAATTCATCAGCAAGACGCCCGCATTTACATATAATTCATTTTGGGCAAATCCGATTTTATCCTTGTACTTTGTATCATAAACCCACAAATCATTTGCACCGGCGATATAACAATCAGCCATATCAAAATCATACAGCGGTGCAATATCGCCACGAACGACGATGTCGGCGTCCAAGTATAATACCTTGTCCAATTCTGGCAGCAATTCTGGGATTAAATACCGGTAATATGTTTCAACCGATATATAATCAATGGTGCGTGGCAACGCCCGTAATTCTGCATCAGATACGGCGACAAAATTTATGGCCAGATTTTTGAAAAATAATTTCAGTTTATTTAATTTCTGTTTGGACGCGTCCGACATATCAGATGAAAAAACATACGCCACGACATTGCGCGTGGTGTTTTTCATGATTGATGTCAGAACGACCGCCAGTTGTGGGGTGTACCCGTCATTGATGCAAAAAGCAATATTTATTGGGTTCATCGCAAGTTTCCTATTTTTATAAACTCAAACAAATATATTTTTCCGTCTTGGACACGTAACAATGGGATTTTTTCAAACAAATAATACTTCGTCTTGACCAGCGAATATTGCTTGCGACGAATAACGGGCAAAAATCCAAACAGCCAAAAATGCTGGTGCAATTCACGTGTCAAATCCAAGAATTTTTGTACGTCTTTTTCACTTGTTAAAACAGATTCCAGTATATCATGACGAACACGTTCACTGCTCTCGTGCTGGACAGCGTGATGCACAACCGACACATTGGCATCGTGCCAGCGATAATCCAACAACACCGTTTGCAAGTTATGAATTTCATACACACGCGCGATTGAAACCAAGAAACCATAATCTTCGG
>JAUNMD010000072.1 GCA_030531915.1 Pseudomonadota bacterium | reverse complement strand
CGACATCACAAAATGTGCGCATATGATTCAAGACATCAAGACAACCGCACTGCAAATGATGCCACGCGACCAGTACACACAACTGATGCGCGAATTGCACTATGCGCACAAACCAATCGGCTTGGTCAGTTTGTCGCACGTTATGAAAAATATGCCCGCTGCGACCGTTGCCGAAATGCACGCCAACGCGGACAAGGTTGACTTTGGTGCGGGTTGCCCGATTGATTCATACCCTGAAAATCAGTTTACAGATGCCGAATACGCAAAACTGAAAACACTGGTGACTAAACCATTCAACTTTATCAACAGTGATATCGCAAATCTGCACGCAAAATTGACCACAGAATACGACCTGATTGACATATCAAACATATTTGACTATGGCATGGACGGTACGACACAGGCAAACATTCTGGGCAGTTTGATAAAGCACGTCCGCATCGGTGGTCGCATTGTGTACCTGCCCCAGATGGCACGATACAAATACGACGGCGTCCGCATTCACACACATGGCATGACACTGGAACACGAAAAGACACTTGAACCAGCGCACGGCATTGACATGGTTATGTTCCAGCGCACACGATAAAAAACGCCCACACGGGCGTTTCTTTAGAGCATAGATAATATAATTTTGTGCGCCGTTGGCGCAAGTTATTTACTGGATTACCACGCTACGCTCGCAATGACAAGAGAACACAAGTCCGCAGGCGACACAAATTATATCACTTAAAACCCGCCCCCACAGGGGGCGGGTATAAAATAAATTCTGTGAACGCCACAGGCGTCCACAGAATTTAATTTAGAAAATTATCAGAACATGCCAGATGGTGATGTTTAGTGGTGTCGTAGTGTAGTCGACCTACATGAGACACCATCTAAACGCACCAGATGGCGTGCTATGGTAATTTTATTTGCCGGTTGCGCGGCGTTTCACTGCAACTGTCTTCGTCGCTGTCGATGCTTTCGCGGCCTTTGGGGCTTCTTTTTCAACCTTGACGGCTGGTTTTTCGGCCTTGGCCTTTTTCGCAGGTTCTGCGTCTGTTGCTGTTTTTTCCGCGGCGTCGGCTGGTTTTACAACCTTTTTCGCGTTTTCATCACGATCAACCAATTCGATAATCGCCATTGGTGCAGCATCACCATAACGGAAACCCGCCTTCAAAACGCGAGTATAGCCGCCTGGGCGTTTGGCATAGCGTGGGCCCAAAACCGTGAACAGTTTTTTAACTGTGGCATCGGACGCATTGCCCAATTCTGCTGCGGTCAAACGACGGTTGGCAACCGTGTCATTCTTTGCGCGAGTAATCAGTTTTTCAACAACACTGCGCAAATCTTTTGCCTTTGGCAAAGTGGTTTTAATTTGTTCTTTTTCAATCAAGTTCTTCGCCAAGCCAGCCATCAGTGCTTTGCGTGCGTTTGTGTCGCGATTGAATGTGCGACCTGCTTTTGCGTGTCTCATCAGATTACTCCTTTATTTTTGCTTCTGCCCCAGAGCACTGGGGATTGTTGAGACGCCACACCCTGATTTTCACCAGCAATGTGGGATTTGACATGCCAGAAAAATTCTTCACTCCCGGCACATCGAGAAATTAAATTATGTGAGACGCATGGCAGCGTTCATTTCAGTTCCGACGTGTATTAGACATACACGAGGAACTGTGAACGCCACAGGCGTCCACAGAATTTAATTTATTTGTAGGGGTCTTCGTACTTTTTGGCCAACTCCGCAATATTTTCAGGTGGCCAACCCGGTACTTCCATACCCAAGCCCAGACCCATGGCTTCCAACTGAACCTTGATTTCATTCAAGGACTTGCGGCCAAAGTTCGGGGTTTTCAACATGTCGGCTTCGGTCTTTTGAACCAATTCGCCCAACCAGTTGATTTTGTCGTTCTTCAAACAGTTGTTTGCACGAACAGACAATTCCAATTCGTCAACATGCTTTAACAATTTTGGATCAAATGGCAATGCGTCCTTGGCCTTTTCTTCTTCGGCTGGGGCATTGACCTGTGCTGGATCTTCGAAATTGATAAAGACAATCAACTGATCTGTCAAAATACGCGCAGCAAATGCGATTGCATCTTCGGGCGAAACAGAACCGTTGGTTTTGACGGTCATTTCCAATTTGTCGTAATCTGTTGACTGACCAACACGTGTTTCAGAAACAGCAGTTGCGACGTTCAAAATTGGCGAAAAGATGGAATCAACAGGAATCACGCCCAGTGGCAGCCCGTCTGCGTGTGCAGATGCAGGAACGTAACCACGGCCGGTCGCCAATGTGATTTCCATATCCAAATTTGCGTTTTTATCCAGTGTGCAGATTTCAACGTCTTTGTTCATCACTTCTACACTGCCAGATGTTTCAATCATGCCTGCGGTAACAACGGCCGGCCCTTTGACTTTCAGGGTTGCCTTGTGCTGACCTTCGGTCAATGCTTTGAAATAAACACCTTTCAGGTTCAAGATGATGTCTGTGATGTCTTCGCGAACACCCTGCAAGCTGGAAAATTCGTGCTGAACACCGTCAATCTTGATATAGATTGGCGCGCAGCCCTGCAATGACGACAACAGTACGCGACGCAACGCCGTACCCAATGTCAGTCCAAATCCCTTTTCCAATGGTTCGGCAACCAGTTTTGCCAAATTTGGGTTATGTTCGTCAACCGTGATATTCAGCTTTTTCGGCTTTATCAGGGTCATCCAGTTCTTTTCAATCATATGATTTTCCCTTTGGTTTAGTTTATTATTTTCACCATTCGGTTACGCAAAATTTCTTTCGCGCGTGCGTATTCTATACCCCGCCCCCCAAAAAGTCAATTATTTATTAGAATTTTCAATATTCTGCCACCACTTAAAAAAGGTTGACATACGGCGTGCGCCACCGTATATTTCATGTCATAAATAACACAGGGTTTAACATGAAACATATCGCAATTTTTGGCATCTTTGCCACAATTTTGACCGCCGGCGCACATGCGTGCCCGTGCAGTGAAACAACAACCGAAACAACGTATGAATCTGTTCAGGTAAATACCGTTGAATATACCGATGACGCATACGCTGCGCCAGTTGCCGCCGCAAAACCTGCGCGCGTTGGTACACCATGCGCACGCGTAAAATCGTCCGCCGATTTAGGTCGTGGTTGCGCGCGCCGCGCACCCGCAATGCGCCCAATTCGCGTTAAAAAGTACACAGAGGTTATCGATCATTACCAAGAATATCAGCCGGTTGTGCAATATGTGCCCGCCGGCACGCACACAACACGTCGCGTGATTGAATATTAAAAAACCGCCCCAATGGGGCGATTTTTTTACATTCGATAAATTCTGACATAACTGGTGCTGGACGTACCGACAGAACCACTGCCCCCATCACCACCATCGATTTCGTAATTATATACGCAACCACCACCGCCACCACCACCGTAACTGGTGATTGTTTGTCCACCGCATTGCCACGACACGTTCAGACCACCACGGCCACCACTGGCATTCCTCTTGGTTGTTTCGGTTGGACTGTAAATTGCGTTTTGCACACTGCCGCCATCACCACCCGATGTGGAATTACCGACACCGCCGATTTGCACAACCGCGTCATCGGGGCAACCGCTGTTTGTTGCAAATTTTCCACCACCAACACCATTTGGTGCACCACCGCCACCACCGGCATAATACAAATAACTGTACGTATCAGATTGATAATTGTACGCACGCTGGCACACGGCCATACACCACGCGACATTGGCAACATCACTGCCACCGCCAACGCCATGCGCATATGACCCATCACGAAATATGCCACTGTATTTAGACAAGCGAACACAACTCTGTCCGACGCCGCCCGCCGCGCGAAAGATTTTATTATCGGCAACAATTATGCTGTCTGCGCCAGACGATGCGCCACCGAACGCGCCGGTCAAATTGCCAAAGCGGTTTACGTTACCACCAACACCATCGCCACCACGAAATGCATATACGGTTGTTGCCTTGTCCAACTGGAACACACCCGCCACAGGCGTCGTTATACGTTGCCCCATTTCGACCAAGCAATCCGACCGCGCGCCACCCATGCCGCCCATCAGTTCCACGCGATAGCACCCCGCCGGCAATGTAATCGTATCGCATACGTTTATGCTGGTCGCTTCATAGACCAATTCTTCGGCACGGCCCATAATGCATGCACCATCAGGGACGTGTTCGACAATGTCATATACCGCCCCATTTTGTGCCATGATGTGTAAAGTTGCCAATAATGCCCCCAGCATTAAATTATCGCCCTAGCCCATTCTGTATATTTTTACGTAACTGGTGTCTGATGTACCGGTGCTGCCCGTGCCACCATCTGCGCCATCGATACAATCCGCAAAACACCACAACCCCAATTTAGTGCATGCGGGTTCATAGTAATAAAAGCACACGCCGCCACCACCGCCGCCGCCATACCCCATGGCCACGTCAGTACCACACTGGAAACGAACGTTTGCGCCACCGCGGCCACCATGACCGGTGTTTGATGTCTTGGAATCACCATTTGGATTTACAGTATCACCACCGTCACCGGCGGCATCGGCCGTTGCATCTGTGCCGGCCTTTGAATTATTGCCGGCCGCCCCACCACGACCATTGGGTGCGCCACCACCCCCACCACCGGAATTACCCAGATTTCCATACCAACTGTCGCCACCACGTTTGGACGTACCGCCACCGATG
>JAUNMD010000001.1:28115-29738 GCA_030531915.1 Pseudomonadota bacterium | reverse complement strand
AGTCCTGACTCATCACGCCCAACACAGCAAAAGGGTACACGATGGAATCATCACCGATTGACGTTTTGCCATCAATAACAACATTAGAAATCAGTTCCACGCGTTCGCCCAGAACAACGTTCGACCCGACGATACAATACGGCCCAATTTTGCAGTCCGCGCCCAGCACAGCACCGTCATGAATAATCGCAGTTGGATGTATATAAGTCATAATAATTTCCCACTTTTTTTCGTTTATTTCGTGGGAAATAGTACATTATTATGACTTTGATTGGTATAAAATAAATATAACAAATTATAACAGACCACGCACCGCGCGCATTGCCCCGCGCATGTCACGCACACGTTGCATCGCAACCAGCCCCAGCGCAGTCACAACCGGCATAACCGTAATCACCCCGAACAGCACCAACACGGCCGCGAACAAAAATTCCGCCAAATCCGCATGCACGCTGTCCCTGTGCCAAATGGTCAATGCCGACGACATAAATGACACCACCATCAACCCCAAGAATACCGGCACGGATTCCGTCATCACGAACAGCACCACACACAATGCCGCAACAAAACGGAACATCCATTTCAACTTTACATACGCCGATGCATGAATTGCGCCGCGCGAATTTATGTTCTGTAATGCAACGACCGCCGCCAACGTCGCCGCAATCAATACCAAGAACAGTAAATGAAACGCCGTCAACGCCCCCAGTTGTCCAAATCGGAAAAATTCCGGTTGCATCAATATGGCGGTTGTCGTCGCCCCAATAACCAGCAATGTGCCCGCAATCGGACGCATTTCTGCGCGCGCGCCACGTCCAAATAACACGCCCAGCAGAACCGCACCAATCTGTAACAAAGGCCCCCACCATGCATGCGTATCAGACAACCCGACAATCAATATCACCAGCGCAGCCACCGCCCACGCGCGGTGTCCACGTAAATACGGGGTAACTTTCGATAAATCCGCCGCGCGCGCATGCGATGCAATAAACAGCGACGCCACAAACACAATCGCCGCAATCATAAACGGCAATACGGTTGCATTATCACGCAGCACCGCATAATTGCCCCCAAACAGCACAATCCAACACAGTGTCATAACAACCGTCGCCACACATGTGCGCAGACCCGTGTTCTGGCGCGTCCAGCCCAAACGACCCAAGAAATCCGCCCCATACATATACGCCATCGCAAACAATGGCACGCTTAAAACCGCCCACCACAGAAACGCCGGCGCATACAATGCCGCGTTATTAAACGCGCTGACCGCACTTTGCACAATAATTGCATCATCAAACATAAACTTGCCTTTTGATTTTGTTGAATTATTATATGCACATGACGAAAAAACAAGGAATTTTTGGTTTGCTGGGCGGTCGCGTGCAATGTCACAGCGGTCTTTATAACCCAACATCTGACGCGGTATGGCTGGCGGCATTTGCCACATCAGGCGAAAAAACAATGCTGGACGTCGGCACGGGCACGGGCGCGGTTGCACTGTGTTATGCCACACGCAACCCAGACACCCACATTACCGCGATTGACACGTCAACCGATATGCTGGCCGCGGCGCGTGCAAACGCAGAACTGAATCACCGCAACATTGAATTTATAAACGCCGAT
>JAUNMD010000001.1:18454-28105 GCA_030531915.1 Pseudomonadota bacterium | reverse complement strand
TTGGTCGTGTCCAATCCGCCATATTTCCACGGCACGCCCGCCACACATAACGCACACCACAATGCGGATTTACACGCATGGACACGCGCGTGCCTGCGCCGTGTGCGCCCGCGGGGGCATTTGGCGATGATTTCAGACGCCACCACAATCGACACCATCATTGCCGCTATGAAACCGACATGCGGCGACATCAACATATTCCCGCTGTTTGGGGCAAAGCGCACCGCCGAACGCGTTCTGATATCGGGCCGCGTGGGCACACGGGGCGGGGCGACGCTGCATGCGGGCCTGTCCATGAACAACGATGCCGTTTTGCGCAACGGCTTGACTATTGCGGATACATTGTCTAAACTGGGACAGAAATGATAAGTTTTATTGCCAGACATTTTACATCATTATGGGCGTTGATTACGTCGCCGTTTCGCGCGCTGTGGCGCGTGATTGTGCGCATATTTCCGCCACGTGAATTTACGGTTATGGACACACCGCGCGGCAACGTTTATACGTTCAAGCAGAGCAGTTTCTGGCGTTTTACCAAGTTTTGCGGCAAGGTTGGGTTGATTATCTGGGCATCATGGTCAACATACGTATTCGTGTATCACCGCCCCCTGTTACAAAAGCGCACCCAGCAACTGGAAGAGGCGCACGCCACCCACGCACGCCAAATGTCTGATTTGCAGACATATTTGAAAAAATATAACGATTTGACGCGCAGTTTGAACGTCATCGACGACAAAATCCTGAACTCCAAGAAACTGGACGAAAAACAGAAAGAAGAATTGATGAACAGCCGCCTGAAAACATGGGGCGAATTGGATTTCTTGCGCACACGTCTGACGGAAATGTTCACGAATGACGAATACATGCCAGAATACACAAAACTGTCTGAATTGTCGGCGGAATATGAATTGACACGCGCCGAAAACGAAGAATTAAAGAAACGCACCGCCAAGATGGTTGAATCCATGCAGGCGATTGCTGACGCTGACATCCAGATTGTGGACATGGTGTCCAAACTGTCATCTGATAACATCGATGATTTGCGCAAGAATCTGAAACAAATCAACGGCACAATCGCGACATTGGGTCTGTCACAGGCATCTTTGGTGCGCAGCGCAAACAAATACACCAACCCATTTGTCGGCACGGCATTCAGCCCGATTGAACTGGATCAGGAACTTGACCCCAAATACCAAAAATTGGCCGACGATTTGGAATTGTGGCACGGTCTGTCCCGTCTGGACACAATATTACCACTGGGTGCACCGGTAAAAAAGGTACGCATTACGTCAAATTATGGCAAACGCAACGACCCATTCACCGGCAAGCCCAAGAGTCACCGCGGCATCGACTTTGCGGGCAAGGTCGGCACAGAACTGATGGCGGTTGCCCCCGGCCGCGTGGTTTCGGCGGGCGAACGCGTGGGTTATGGCACAACGGTTGAAATTGACCACGGCTTGGGATTCACAACATTGTACGCCCATCTGTCGCAAATTATGGTATCACGTGGCGATTGGGTTCGCCCCGGAACGGTCGTCGGCCTTGGTGGGTCGTCGGGACGCAGTACCGGCCCACATCTGCACTATGAAATCAGGTACAAGGGTGCGCCATTTAACCCAACAACATTCGTAAAGGAAAAATAAAATGCTGGCTTTTACAAACGCAAAAGAAAAACAGTCCCCAACAATTATCGGGGCGGGGTGCAAATTGACCGGCGACATTAAAACCGATCATGTTGTCCAGATTCATGGGCACGTTGTTGGCAACATTACCGCGGGCACGGTTGTAATCGGGCGGGGCGGTCGCGTGGTTGGCCGTGTGGTCGCCGAAACGCTGTTTTTGCACGGCACTTTGGACGGGCCGGCAACCGTTGACACCGCAAATATGTTCAGTGCCGCGCAAATGACAGGCGTGCTGTCGTATCGCACATTGAACATCACCGGCAACACTGGTTTGGAATGTAAATTGGCAAAACGCAAGGACAAGGAAAAATGAATAAAAACGTATCTAAAATCTATATCGCATCAGACCACCGTGGCGTCGGTCTGAAATTGTACCTGATTGAAATGCTGGCGGCGGACGGGTATCAGGTTGTAAATCTGGGCACAGATGATCCAAATACCCCCGTTGACTTTCCAGATGTCGCGGCAAATGTTGCAAACGCAATGGAAAACGACAAAAAATCACGTGGAATCCTGATTTGTGGCACGGGCGCAGGCATTATGATTGCTGCGAACCGCTATCGCCACATTCGCGCATCGCGCTGTGAACGCCCAGAACAGGCCCGTGACGATCGTTTTCACGATGACATCAACGTCTTGGCATTGGCCGCAGACGATATTGATATCGAAATGGCATTTGTTGTTGCACAAACATTTTTGGAAAGCCCATTCGACGATTGCGAACGTCGTGTCCGCCGAATCCAAAAAATGTCATAATCATAGAAAACAAAAACGCGCCAATGGCGCGTTTTTTATTTGCCGTAATGACAATCGTTGGTATATTCGAATGAACCGGTGGCGTCGTTGCCGGTTGTACCCGATGGCAGGTAACATTCTGTGATGTCAGTGGCGTTTTTATCGGCACTTGTACCAGTTTCGGGACACACAGAACAAACACCATTACTCAGATAATACCCGGGCTTGCACGCCGTGTACGATTTGTCCGTGGCCACGCATGCCGCATCGACATTCTGGGCCAACACCATCAATATCATACCAATTATAAAAATAAATTTACGTTTCATGTTGCCCCCCTTTATTTATCAGCACACAATGCCGATGGCAGGTTTACCCGTGTGCATTTACTGATGCTTGTTGCCATATTAGCCGGTTCATAGCAATCGTATGTGGTAGAGCTCGCGTCACAAGTTCCATAATTTTGTGTGTAATAACCAGTGCTGTCAGAACCGCTATCAACAAGATGCCTGCACCCATCAAGTATCTCGTCATAGAACCAACCTGTTGGACAGTCATAATCAGTTTGTATATCACCGTTTTTACAGCACCACTGCATACAGTTCGCCTGTGCTTCCAAAATACACGCGCGTTCGTTATTACATATTGATTGTGCGGCAACCGCATTCGTTACTGACATTAAAAAAACTCCAAAAAGCAAAAAATATGTTTTCAACATACACCTCCTTATCTATCACAAACAAAAACCACCAAGTTTTTGGTGGTCAGGAGGTTGAGAACAATCCTTAGAATTGTGTCGTGTATTTATATATTCCACGAACCCTCCTGACCAATATAATCAGGAGTTTGTTTTCGTCTGAATAATAAAAACAGCGCATAAATGCGCCGCTGCACCATTCCGACGCTAAGGCAGAGGTTCTCACACCTCATCACTGGAACACCCAGCGACAAGAGTATTATACGGAATATACGTGATTAAAACAAGAGATTATTTTCTCGGTATAAAAAACGCGCCGATGGCGCGTTTTTTATTTCTTTACCACAAAGTTTACTAACTTGTTCGGGACAACGATTGTCTTGATTATTTCAACCCCCGACAATTTCGCACCCGCCGCCGTGCGCGCCGCATCCACAATTTCGGATTCAGACGCACCAACCGCGATTGTAAATTCTGCGGCACGCTTGCCATTCACCGACGCAACGATTGTCATTTCGGTCTTGGCTAATTTTGACGCATCATATCGGCCAATCAGACAACGCCAACATTGTATCATTGCCCAATTTTTCCCACATTTCTTCGGTCAAATGCGGTGCAAATGGATTCAGCACGCGCACCAGCGCAATGTATGCCGCACGTGGCATTGTGCCACCTGAAAACGCATTCAGATATTCCATCATCGCGGAAATCGCGGTATTAAAACGCATACCATCAATACGTTCGGTTACGTCCGCCACCAACTGGTTCATCAGACGTTCTTGTTCCGCCGTCATTGGCGCATCCGTCAAATTATCAGACAGGTTTTCCACACGTTTCAAGAAACGCTGAACCCCCGCCATCGCACCATCTGTCCAGACGACATTGTTTTCCCATGGCCCCAGCGACAGAACCGCAACACGTCCCGCGTCCGCACCAACCGATGCGACCAAATCCGCCACCATAAA
Source organism: Pseudomonadota bacterium (assembly GCA_030531915.1). Lineage (GTDB taxonomy): Bacteria > Pseudomonadota > Alphaproteobacteria > Rs-D84 > Rs-D84 > Enterousia. Next base: position 24,026 of record JAUNMD010000001.1, on the reverse strand, counting down.
CCCGTTGCCGCGCGATTTTGACATCTTGTACCCGTCGTTGCCCATCAGTAACCCTTGGGCGGTACGGCGTGCATATGGTTCGGCGGTATTTACCAGCCCCAAATCATACAACGCATGATGCCAGAAACGCGAATAAATCAAATGACGCGTGTTATGTTCGTGCCCACCGTTATAGTGTGCAACCGGCATCCAGTTTTCCATCTGCTGGCGCGAACAAAATTCTTTGTCATTCTTTGGATCCAGATAACGCAGGAAATACCACGACGAGCCCGCCCAACCTGGCATAGTATCTGTTTCACGACGTGCCGGCGCACCACAGCACGGGCAGGGCACATTCACCCAATCCGTTGCACGCGCCAATGGTGATTCGCCACTGTCCGTCGGACGATAATCCATCATATGCGGTTGCATAACCGGCAACTGGTCATCAGGCACAGCAACCCAACCGCATTTATCACAATAAATCATTGGAATTGGTTCACCCCAATACATCTGGCGCGAAAAACCCCAATCCTTTAATTTATATTTCACCGTACCGCGCGCGACACCGTGTTCCGTGCCGTATTTAATTGCCGCCGCAATCGCGTCTTCTTTGTTCATACCGTCCAAGAATGACGAATTGATATGTGGGCCATCACCTTCCCATACCTTATCAGGTTCGCCCCCCGCCAATACTGGAATAATTTCCAAACCGAATTTCTTGGCAAAGTCCCAATCGCGGCTGTCATGCGCCGGCACGGCCATAATCGTGCCATACGCATAGTCAACCAATACATAGTCCGACGTGAACACTGGTATTTCGCGCCCAGTAAATGGATTTATCGCGGTGATACCCTGTAATTGTACACCTGTTTTTTCGCGTGTGGCATCTGTACGTTCAATTTCCGTCTTGGCGGCCGCGGCCTTGATATACACACGCACTGCATCGGCATTTTCAATACGACCTTCGTCCAACCATTTGCGCAACAGTTTGTGTTCCGGTGCAATCACACAGAACGTCACACCAAATATAGTGTCCGGACGCGTTGTGTACACGGTCATAACATCATCACCAACACGAAAATCAATATCAGCACCCGTCGAACGCCCAATCAGGTTTATTTCATCTTTCTTGATGCGTTCATCAAAATTTACATCACGCAGACCGTCCAACAATTTCTGGGCATATTTTGACAGTGCCAAGTTCCACTGCATCTTTTCTTTCTTTTCAATAATGCCGTGGCAACGTGGACACTTGTTATCTTCCAATTCTTCGTTGGTATATGTTGTTTTGCATTCTGGACACCAATTCATCGGCAACGCGGACTTGTACGCCAACCCCGCACGCCAGAACTGAATAAACATCCACTGTGTCCATTTGATATATTCTGGATCAGATGTCGCAACGCGCGTTTCCGGACTGACCGACCAACCAACCTTGTCAATCATTTCGGAATATGACTTTATCAAATCACGCGCAACATCCGCGGGATGACGACCAATTTTTGTGGCATAGTGTTCGCCTGCAATTCCCATCGCGTCAAATCCCATTGGGAACAACACATCATAACCACGCGCACGACGAAAACGCGCCATCACGTCCATACCGGTATAGTTCATCATATGACCCGCGTGCATACCCGCACCCGACAAGAACGGAAATTCCACCAAATTATAAAAGCGTGGTTTTGAACCGTCATTTTTTGGCACAAATGCGTTCGCCTCGCGCCAGCGGCGTTGCCATTTTGCCTCGCGTTCCAGTACTTTTGTGATATCGTCTGCCATTATTTATACCTTTGTTAAAATCGGATTTAATGATATATTCTGGGGCGCAGAAATTCAAGTAAAAATCGCGCTATGCCGCCACAAAGTGCGCCAAAAACTCAACATTACCACTGCCGCCATGAATTGGCGATTCTGCCAGTCCCGCACGTACAAAGCCCGCATCACGAAACGCGTCCGTCGCACGATTTATCGCATACTCGTGCCACTGGCGCGATTTGATTACGCCCGAACTGCGCGCTGCGACATTACGTGGCACTTCGAATTGTGGTTTAATCAGCGCAATAACATCACGCGCACCCCACGCACGCAGGATTGGCGCAATGTCCGCCAGCGATATAAACGACACATCAATCACCACCAAATCCACGGGTTGAACGGGACGCAAAGTACGAATATCGGTCTGTTCCAACGATAACACGCGCGCATCATTCTTTAATTCGGCAACCAGTTGATTTGTTCCCACATCAACCGCAATCACACGCGATGCGCCACGCGCCAACAATACAGATGTAAACCCACCCGTACTGGCCCCAATGTCCAAACACACACGCCCCGCGGGGGTCACCCCAAACGCGTCCAACGCGCGCTCTAATTTCAAACTGCCGCGACCAACAGAATAGGGCAAATCGCCACCAGTCAACACGTCCGCATCGGAAACCGCCTGACTGGGCTTTGATGCCACCGCACCATTTACCGTGACCAGCCCAGCACGAATTGCCGCCACCGCGCGTGCGCGCGTCGGGTAAATATTCTGTGAAACCAGTGCGACATCTAATCTCATACGACAAATTGTATATAAAAAATCCCAGAAAATCAATACGTTCAGACATAAAACCATTTCGGCACCAACAAAATATAACACACAAACATAAAAACAATTTAATAAAAACAAAATGCTATAAACAAAAGTTAAACTTTTATTAAAGCATAACAAATACGGCATTTCACGAATGTATTCCAGACACCAATATACGCCTGTTTGGCATAAAAATCGTTGATTTATAGCATAAAACACCCGTAAACCCGCAGAAATCCGCCATTTTTTGTTTTTTAGCCACAAAACAGGGCACATTTGCCATATTTTCGCCCCAAAATCTGACCATTTTATACCCACACCACCTAAAATAGCGAAATTGTTTTATAAACGTAATAACATATAAATAAAAATATATCATAATAAATCATTTCAATTTGCATGACACACACCCAGCAGATACGCAGCACACATCTGCCACGCCACGCAAAATCAATTTCAAAACATTTCAAACAACAAATCATTTTACACATTCCGTCAACAATCAAACATCCCAAACAAAATTCATCACACAACAATGCGCCATTATTTTTTTCACCAACCACACAACCAATCACACCAACCACCGCACAATTCAATTTCAACAAAATCCATTTCATTTCGTCCCACCCCGCCATTCCGCAACATATAACTATACATAATATACATTATGCGCCTTTTTGTAATACTAATAAAGGGGAATACCCTGCCACCAGACAGCCCCAAACAAAAAACCAAGCAAAGAAAGAAATTTCTGCGTCACAAACACACACGGAGATACCACGCATGACAACAAAGTTTAATTTAACCATTCAAACTAAAAACAAAATGTTAAAAATTATTTTTAATAAAACAAATCAACAAACTTCCTTGCCCAAAATCACACTGGCCCTGCACCTGATTTTACACATTCTGAACATATGCTTTGATATACCACATATCATCATACTTATTCAAATTTTCACATAATAAAAAGCAGGATTTGCACCCTGCTTTTTATTTAACTATTTTATTACAAATGATTTTTAACGCTTTGTAATCTTTTTGATTTTTGCAACCGACGTCGTCGCCATATTTGTCAGGTTTTTCAGTCCTTTTTTCAGGTCACTGTCCTGTACTGGCGCGGCCTCAATCGGTTTTACAGCCGAACAGCAATTCGGGCATTTTGTTGCCGCGATATTGATTGTCGACATACAATACGGACACGTACGCGTCGTCGATGCCTTTTTATCACGAACCTTGCCCACCGCACGAACAATCAAGAATACCGCAAACATTGTAATCAAGAAACTGACGATAGCATTCAGGAACAAACCGATATTCATCGTCGTTGCGCCCGCCGCCTGTGCCGCCGCAACAGTTGGATAATGCACGCCCGCTTCGCCACCAGCCAAGACAACAAACAATTGCGAGAAATCAACCCCACCAATCAACAGCCCTATTGGCGGCATAATTATATCTTTGACCAACGAATTGACCACACTGGTCATAACACCGCCGACGATAATACCGACCGCCATGTCAATCGCACTGCCACGCTCGATAAAAGCACGAAAATCTTTCAGAAAACTACTCTTTATCACTTTCATTTTTTTGCCCTTTTGTTTTGTTGTTATACTTTTCTATCGCACAAATCACCTTGCCCAGTGTTTTGCGTAAACTCTCGTCACGGGTTTCAACCGTTATATCCGCCAACGCGTACGTCGAATACCGCTCGTCAATCAACTGCGCCAAGATTTTACGGCTGTCGGCATGCAATAATTGCGGCCGCGTGTCGCGAAAATTAGTTCTCTTTACAAGCAGTTCCAAATCTGCCTTTAACCAAATTGTCAACGCCCTGCCCGCCATCATTTCGCGCACTGCGGGCGTGATAAACGCCCCCTCGCCGGTGGAAATAACCTTGGCCGCCGGCGGCGTATCCATCAGGCGCGCAATCACCCGCTGCTCGACACGACGAAATTCGGCCTCGCCATACATGAAAAAAATATCGACCACACTGCAACCGGCCGCATTTTCTATTTCTTTGTCAGAATCAACAAACGACACACCCAGTTTTCGCGCCAGCGCGCGTCCAACACTGGTTTTGCCCGCCCCCATCAGGCCAACCATTACAATCGGTCTGTCTAAATTCAGTTTTATTTTTTCATTCATGCAAAAAATCATAATAAAAAAGGCCGCCCCCGACAATAAAAAATTCAAAACACACAAAAATATGATATAATAAACACATAAAACAAAAGAGAGAGAATATGAAAGCAATATCTTTGTTTGCATTATCAATTTTTGCATCGGCATACGCCGCATCTGCGCACGCCGCACCGGCAACCGTATATGCGAACAGCATATCGGCACATAATATCGCCGCAATGCAGCACACAATTATGAATAACGCCATACGTTCTTTCAGCGGGACGATGGCGGCGGCACTGGGGTCACGTGGTGAATTACCAGACGTAAAACAATCCCCCGCCCCACAGAAAAATTCTATTGATGAATATGGCCGCATGCCAGAATACGGCACAATGCCACTGTACGGTGAATACGGCGACGACGGTTCGGTATTCGGTCGTGGTGGTGGCGACATGGGGACGCGCCCAACAATCAATGGCATGTGGCTGAATTGGCAACACGTCGGCGATGATGCAAAGTTTGACCACATGGACACATTGGATTCTGATTACGACGTAATTATGTTCGGCCTGTCCGGTGGCGATGCCCAGTTTGGCAATGGTATTACCGATTGGGGCATGTTTGGTGGCTATGTCGGTGGCACACAATCGAATAATGCGCTGGAAATCACCGAAAATGGTGGCTATGTCGGATTCTATAATGGTTATGCATGGAGCGGATTAAATGTTTCGCTGATTGCCAACGCCGGTGCATTGTACAACAGTGCGGAATTTGATACCAACACAGACGAATACGCCAATATGTGGGTTGGTGGCGCGATAAACGCGGCATACAACATTGCCTTGGACGCGACATTCACGTTGCAACCAAACGTCTATGCAGGTT
>JAUNMD010000001.1:0-18444 GCA_030531915.1 Pseudomonadota bacterium | reverse complement strand
AGTCCGCAAATTATACATCAAATGACGGCACACACATTGCGAACCAGAACTTTAATATGTTCGAGGTTGCCCCCGGTGTCCGTGCCATCAAGCAAATCAGCCGTGGCTGGTTTGGTTTTATCGGCGCAAAATATGTGTTTAACTTTGCACGCGGTGGCGACACGGTTATAAACAACATCAAACTGGACGAACTGGAAATGAACGATTATTCAGAATACGGTCTGGGTGTCGAAACATCCGTTGATCGGTTCAATATGTCCATCAATGTCGGCCGGCGCGACGGCGGTCGTACGGGCTGGACATTCGGAACCAGTTTGAAATACCTGTTCTGATAAAAAAACACCGCCAAATGGCGGTGTTTTTTAACTTTCAGAATAATAACACTTGTCATCTGTACTGGAATTTACAAATTCATATGCGCCGGTATAATCCGCACCCTTGGTGACAAAGCAACTTTCGATTCCTTCCAACGTTGAACCGTTATAGACCGCGCTGGCTTCGGCATCATCATCGGGATTATTTGGGCATTTTGTACACAGACCAAACATTATATTCACTTTTTTATAACAATAGCCATCTTTGCATTTATTTTCATAACCATCACCACATGTATAACCATCGCTGGCACACGAAAACTTGCGTCGCCAGCAACCATTTGGATTATTAGTGTCCGTAACCGACCCGTTCCAGCCACCACATTGCCATTCCGTCGTATTTTTTTTCACAGTTATCATACGTACATTTTGGGCGTTCTGTACACGCGGTTCTTAAATTTTCAGTTTTGGTATTTGTGCACGCTGTTGATGAACGGGTGACAGATTTTGCAGACAACCGATACCCTGTCGCGCACGTCTTGCAATAGTTCACAACTTGCGATCCAAATACAGATATTCCTTCTGATGTACAATTACTAATACTTGTCTGTTTCAAATCTGCTTTTGTTGATGTACACGTTGTTGGTTTTGAACACTTTGCCAAGTATGCAATATTTCCGCATTCTGATATCGTGTATGACGAATAATCCCCAATCGCGATGGCTGTACCGCCCGAGTTACCGCCGGTATCAGATCCCGCATAACCACTTTTATAATACCCACTTTTTCACGTATTGCATTCCGCCAGATAAAATTTAGAACCAGACGATGTCGTTACTTGATATGTAATAAATTGCGAACACGACGTACTGTCCAGCGATGATGAATTTACCGCACCACTTAAAATCCCCGACATCGCATATGATATCAGACAATTGTGTCGCGTATTAGGTATTCCGCGAACCCTCCTGACCAAAATGTCAGGAGTTTTATTTTTCGTCCGAATATTAAAAAAGCGCGTACATCGCGCGCCACAGAAACACTCAGACGCATTGGAACGGGTTCTCACACCCCATAGTTGGAACACCCAACGACGAATTGATTTTATGATGTTTATGAAATAAAAACAAGCAGAAATATTTGTCCGCCACTATTGACTTATCATTATATCACTAATAAAAAACGGGGCGACGCCCCATTTTTTATTCCATATTTGCCAGACGTTCCAGTTGATCCGCCGCAATCAGCGCATCAATCATTTCGTCCAGTGCCGCCCCGCCCGCCAAAATGTCGTCCAATTTATACAACGTCAATTTGATGCGATGATCGGTCACGCGTTGTTCGGGGAAATTATACGTTCTGATTTTTTCACTGCGATCGCCACTGCCCACCATGGTTTTGCGTGCAGCATTGCTGGCCCCTTGTTGCTCGGCACGCTGTTTTTCATACAGTTTTGAACGCAAAACCGCCATTGCTGACGCCTTGTTCTGGAACTGGCTGCGCTCGTTTTGGCACGTGACAACAATCCCCGTTGGAAAGTGCGTAATACGTATTGCACTGTCGGTTTTATTTACGTGCTGGCCACCCGCCCCAGACGCGCGAAATACGTCAATTCGAATATCTTTGTCATCGATTACGACGTCAATATCTTTGGCCTCGGGCATAACGGCGACAGACGCCGCACTGGTGTGAATACGACCGCCGGCCTCGGTTTCAGGCACGCGTTGCACGCGATGAATGCCCGATTCAAATTTCATACGCGCGTATGCGCCAACACCATCGATTTTGAATACAATTTCCTTGTACCCGCGCAAGGATGTTGCGTTTTCTTCGATAACCTCTACCTGCCAGCCGTGACGCAAGGCGTATGATTTATATTGATTATATAAATCGCCCGCAAACAGCGCAGATTCTTCGCCACCAACGCCCGCACGAATTTCCATAATCACACTGTTGTCATCGGCATCGTCGCGTGGTAACAACGCAATCTGCAATTTCTTTTCAATTTCAGGCAACGCATGATTCAGTTCCGCCAGTTGTTCAACCGCGATTGAACGCAATTCCGGATCGTGTTGCATTTCGGTTGCGTCAGCAATACCCGCCGTCGTCTGAAAATATTCGTTTATCAACGGCAATATTTCAGATATGCGCGAATACTCCTTGGACAACTTGGTCAGTTCGTCACCCGACACATTGCCAGAGTTCATTTGCGCCTCTATTTCCGACGCACGTGTTTGAATGTCTTTTAATTTTTGTTCTATTATCATAATGTTATACCATTATCTTAATAATTTAATTACGTCTGACAAATTAAACATTTGCTGCTGGCCCGACTGCATATTTTTGACCGCAAGTGTGTTTGATTCGCGTTCGCTGTCACCAATAATTATACTGTAATCGGCACGGATTTTATCGGCGTATTCGATTTGATTTTTGAACTTCTTGTCAGTGTCCAAATATGATACAGACGCGATTTCATTATCACGCAATGCATTCAATACCGACGACGCATACGCAACATTATTTGCACCCATTACCAAAATCGCGGCACGAATTGGCGATGAAAAACGCGTCAGGTCAATTTGACCAGATTCCAGCAACGCCACAAATATGCGCGAAAAACCAATCGCCGCACCAACGCCGATAATTTTTGTCTTGGAAAATTTACCCGCCAAATCGGCATAGCGACCACCACCCGCGGCCGTACCCAGTTCTGGGTGTTCAATCAATTTGAATTCAAACACCAAACCAGTATAGTACGCCAACCCACGCGCAATCGACAAATCGATTTCGGCATTATCAACGCCCATATCACGCAACGTCGCCGCAAAGTTGGTCAGTTCAGCAATCGCCGCGTCCAACGCGTCTGTGCGACCGGCAAATTCAGTATACCCACGCGCAAATACAGATTTGATTTCATCTTCCTTGTGCGCATCCGCCAACGCATCACGCAATCCGGCGGCAAATTCGTCATCGCCCATGGCGTCTTTTTTATCAATCAATACGAATACTGATTTTTTCTGGACGTCTGTCAGTTCCAAGTAAGAAAACATTGCGTCCCAGAATGGGCGCGACCCAACCAGCACGCGCGCCGGCCCGATAAATTCAGAAACGGATTTCAATGCGCGACTGATAACAGAAATAATTTCTGCATCATAATTTGTGGACAACGTATTGATGCCCATGATATCCATGTCCATCTGGTAAAATTCGCGATAACGCCCCTTTTGCGCACGTTCCCCGCGATAGCGTTTTGAAAACTGTGACGCACGAAATGGGAATACCAAATCATTCAAGTGCCCTGCAACATAACGCGACAATCCGACCGTCCCGTCATAGCGCAACCCCATTTTTGTATCACCCTTTTGAAACAAGAACATCTGTGTTTCAATTTCGTCCCAATTATCTTTATCGGTCAGAACCTCGGCCCGCTCGATGGCTGGCAAGTCCAACTGGGAAAAGCCCGCGACGCGCAACACGTCCAACATGCGACGTGCACATTCATCAAAGCAACGCTGTTGCGCCGGCAATAATTCGATAAAACCCGACAACGGTTTTGTTGGTTTTAATTCCATTTTTTTATTCCTGTGTTTTTTAGTATGGAAAACTGTGACATATCAATGTCAATTATATCATAAAAAATGCAAAACGCTAATATTCGCCCCACGGGGCGTGATGATGTGCAAAAAAGATAACTGCGCGTCTAATCATAATTTGATACTAGCCGAAATTTGCGGATTTTCAAGCATTTTTCTCAGAAATATTCGTGCAATTCCGCACCATGCACGGCCAACCATCGCTTTGCGCGCCCCACCCCATCACCGTACAGTTGTGCAACCGTTGCCCAGAACGCTGGCGAATGATCCATATGCACACGATGTGCCAATTCGTGCATAACGACATAGCGCATTACGTCCGTTGGCGCAAACGCCAACCGCCACGAGAAGGAAATTGTACCGGTTGAAGAACAGCTGCCCCAACGACTGGTTGTATCACGCACTGCAACGCGCGCAGGCCACAATTCGCGTGGCGCGTTTTTAATCATTGTACGCACGGCGGACAAAAACTCCTGCTTTATAAAATCACGCACACGGCGTTCAAACATATCGTCATCGCCACCAACAATCAATGTGCACGCGCCATCATCACAGGCAATAAATTGATTTGCACGACGCGTCGCATCATGCACCAGTTTCACGCGCCGCCCCAGAAACTCAATCGTATCACCCGCATGAACATGCGATTTTTCGGGCGCAGCGGCATAAATCCGTTCGACCCATTTTCGTTTCTGATCCAAGAATCGCAACGCCGACGCCGCGGTTGCCAACCACGGTTTTGTGATGTGAATTTCACGCACAGGTCGCGTTTTTGGACGCAACGTGATATTGCGCACACCGCGGCGCGTATCAATCACAACGGGAATGCGTTCACCCCACGATGAAATAAATTCATAATCTGACATTTCTTTTGGATTATTTTATTTTTTCGGCAATATCACGCGCAATCGCGTCCACGTCAAAGCCCATTGCACGATATACCGCCGCGCCATCACCCGACAAACCGAATCGGTCAATTCCGACAACCGCGTCCGCAAATTCAAACCATGGGGCGGATGCCGCGGCCTCTATCGCGACAACATACCCGCGCAAGATTTTTTGTTTGTATTTATCATCTTGGGCACGAAATTCACTGACACATGGGACACTGACCACCTGAACATCCGGCCCCAACATTTGCGCAACCGAAACCGCCAATGGCACTTCGCTGCCGGTGGCGAGTAACGTTGCGCGCACGCGTCGCGTCGCCGCCGGATAGATAACATACCCACCACGCGAAATATCGACATTGTCCGGTGTTGGGATTTGCTTTATTTTCTGGCGCGACAGAATCAAACACGACGGACAATTTGTATCAGACACCGCCATACGCCACGCATATGCAACCTCGGCCCCATTGCATGGGCGATACACATTCAGATGCGGGATTAAACGCAGCGACGGCAACTGCTCAATCGGTTCATGCGTCGGGCCATCTTGGCCGACACAGACACTGTCATGCGTGAACACGTAAATCACCGGCAAACCCGACATCGCCGCGATACGAATGCTGGGACGCAAATAGTCACTGAACACCAAGAAAGTCGAACCATACGGACGCAGCCCAGATGCCGCCAGCCCATTCATTATCGCGCCCATTGCATGTTCACGCACACCATAATTTATAAAGTTACCGTTAAAATCCGTCGGCGTAATATCGTGATGTGCAGATGTTTTTGCATTGGTGCTGTGCGACAAATCCGCACTGCCCCCAATCAAACGCACACCCGCCGCAATCATTGATTGCAAATAAATTCCCGACAGTTCACGCGTCGAAATATCTTTGTCACAATCCAACGTCGGCATATCAGCCACACTGACATCAGGTTGATTCAACACATACTTTGCATTGGCATTTTCGGCAACCGTACGCCACAGACGTTCGCCCGCGGGGGAAATGAACCCCTCTACCAACTTTAACAATTCCGAATCGGACAACGCAAACCCGTGCGCCGCCGGCTGACCCGCCAATGACGAACCACGCCCAATCACCGTACGACAACGAACAAACGTCGGTGCATCAGACGTCGCCGCCGCGCGCAACGCCCTGTCCAGTGCGCCAAAATCATCGCCACGCACCGATATCACGCGCCACCCCGCCGCACGCATACGTGCAGGCACATCAACGTCAGTCAACGCCGCACCATCAATGGTGATATTATTATCATCCCACAGCAAAACCAGATTATTTAATTTATACCGTCCTGCAAACGCGATTGATTCAGACGCAACGCCTTCGGACAAATCGCCATCGCCACACAGGCAATAAACCATTTCGTCTTTCTTTTGAATTTTGGCCGCCAACGCCATACCGACCGCGTTACCAACACCCTGACCCAATGGGCCGGTTGTTGCCATCACGCCATCAATACCGTATTCGGGATGCCCCGGCAAACCACCAATCGTACGAAAAGATTCCAATTCACCAATATCATAGCCCGCCAATTTCAACGTGGCATATAACAATGCACTGCCATGACCCGCCGACAAGACGAATCTGTCCTGACCGCGGCGCAAGAAATTTGCATAAATTATTGTGATAATGTCGGCGGCGTCCAGCACGATTCCCAAGTGCCCCGACCGCGCGCGACGCACCATGTCCAACGCAAATGCGCGGACACTTTTAGACATTTCTGCTAATTGTTTGGCATCGAATTTCATTTTATGTTATTATATCACAAAACAAGGTTGAATAAAATGTTAAAAATATGGACAGACGGCAGTTGCCTTGGGAATCCTGGCCCAGGCGGATGGGCATTTGTGGCAACAGACGGAAAAAATACCGCTGAACGCAGTGGTGGCGAACGCGACACAACCAACAATCGTATGGAATTGACGGCGGTAATTCGCGCCCTGACCGCGGCACGTCGACACAGTGAAATTGAATTACATACCGACAGCCAATATGTCAAAAACGGCATGCAATCATGGATGAAAAATTGGAAGAAAAATAATTGGCGCACCGCGGACAAGAAACCTGTCAAAAATCAAGATTTATGGATGCAGTTGGATGAATTGTCAGACGCGATAAAAATTCATTGGCACTGGGTACGTGGCCACAACGGCAACGAAATGAACGAACGTTGTGATGAATTGGCACGTACCGCCGCCGAAAAATTAAAATGACAAAACACAAAAAAACGCCCTGTACGGGCGTTTTTTTAACCATGATAACCAATGGCAACAATAAACATTTCAACACTGTCCTTGCGCGATGCAGGCGGTTTTATATGATGCACCGTATCAAACTTTGACTTTATTTGTTTAATCAGTTCGCCGGTCGTACCACCCGTGAACGATTTTGCAACAAACACACCACCGTGCTTCAACGCGCGCTGCGCAAAATCAAACGCATATTCCAACAGCACCATTTGACGCAAATGATCGGTCTTTTTATGTCCAACCGTATTCGGTGCCATATCAGACAAAACCACGTCCACCGTACTATTTTGCGCCGCATCCGTCGGCAGATTTAATTTCTGAACCAACCATTCCAGCGCAGCATCCGTTGTAAAGTCGCCCTGATAAAATTCCACACCATTTATGGGCGTAATTTCCAACAAGTCCATTGCGAACACGCGCGACCGTGGGTACGTACGCATCACATATTGTGACCATGACCCTGGGGCCGCACCCAAATCGACGACAACCTGACCGTTTTTCAGGAAATGAAACCGTTCGTCCATTTCAATCAGTTTGTACGCCGCACGTGCGCGATACCCATCACGATGTGCGCGCGCCACATAAGGATCAGCCGCCTGACGTTGCAGCCACGCGACCGATGATTTATGTGCAGCAATTTTCTTATTAAGTATTTTCATAATATAACTTAGTGGGCTTTTGCCGCTTTGCGTGCACGTTGACGCATCATCGCATCAATGTACGTTTTCTGAATCGCATTTGCCGCCAACACTGGGTTGCCATATGTTGTGTACAGGCGTTCATCATCACCGCTGAACACAAACTTGCGCTGGCCATGATAAACATAGTTCACACAGAACGACAACGAACGAATCGAGCCCCCATGGCGCACGCCATTCTTGTCGCACCACATTGGTTCAATGTGGCAATCCATATGCGAGACACTTTGAATGTCCCAGTTAAAAATTTTCTTCCAATTTATTTTCATTTTTTAATTTCCTTGTTTTTTCATTTTTTCCATGATGGCTTCCATTCCCCCCATCCGCTGTACCAAAGCCATCTGCTGGCGCATTTTTGTATATTGTTTGATGATGTGTTCAACATCACGCACCGTGCAACCCGCGGTTTCAGCAATGCGCGCCTTGGCATTGGCAAAAACCTTGTCCGGTTCTGCACGTTCAGCGGGTGTCATTGCCTCCAAGATTTTAATCTGGGCATCAACACTGCCGTCCTTTATCTTCTCTTTCATTGCATTGACAGCACCCGACATCCCCGGCACCATTTTCAGCAGACCGCTAAAATTGCTCATCTTTTTAATCTGCTTTAACTGTGCCAACATGTCGTTCATGTCAAATTGACCTGACATCATACGCTGGGCGGTTTCTTTCATACCAGATGGGATTTTTTCTTCCATCTGCTTTAATTCTTTTTCGGTTGCCGCAACGCTTTCTGGTGTTGCAGTTGTTTCTTCAATCTTCTTTTTTTTACCGAACCCAAACATATATTCACTCCTTTGATAAGTTTTAGTATTTTATTTTACCGTATGCGATTTGTCCAGATACCGTTGCAAATATTTTCCCGTCAGCGATTCGGGTACTGCGGCGACCTGCTCTGGCGTACCAGTGGCAATTACGCGTCCACCGCCCGCACCACCGGTTGGGCCCAAATCAATCACCCAGTCCGCAGTTTTAATCACGTCCAAGTTATGTTCGATAACGATAACCGTATTGCCTTGGTCGACCAGTTCATGCAGCACAGACAACAACATCTTGATATCTTCGAAATGCAATCCCGTTGTCGGTTCGTCCAAGATATAAATTGTTTGCCCCGTGCTGCGTGCCGCCAATTCCTTGGACAATTTGATACGCTGGGCCTCGCCACCGGACAAATCCAATGAACTCTGACCCAATTTGATGTAATCCAAACCGACGCGTTTCAGCAATTCCAGTTTGCGTGAAATCTGGGGCACATTGATGAACAAATGATACGCTTCGTCCACCGTCATATCCAATACGTCTGCAATGGATTTTCCCTTGTATTTAACCGCCAATGTTTCTTCGTTATAACGCGCACCGTGGCATTTGTCGCATTCGACATACACATCGGCCAAGAAATTCATTTCAATCTTTATCTGGCCATCACCCTGACACGCCTCGCATCGACCGCCCTTGACATTGAATGAAAATCGGCCTGATGTGTAGCCACGGGCCTTGGCCTCGGGCAAGCCAGCAAAGAAATCACGAATATTCGAAAATACACCGGTATATGTCGCGGGATTACTGCGCGGACTGCGTCCGATTGGCGACTGGTCAATATCAACAACCTTGTCCACATTTTCCATACCGCGAATAATATCGTGCGCACCCATTTCAATCTTGGAATTATACAGCGCACGCATCAACGCCGGATACAACGTGTCCAGCAACAATGTGGATTTGCCAGAACCCGACACACCGGTCAGCGCAATGAATTTACCCAGCGGAAATTCCACATCAATGTTTTTCAGGTTGTTTTCGCGCGCCCCAACAATCGTAATTGATTTACCGTTACCACTGCGACGCTTTTTCGGCACGTCGATTTTGCGTTTGCCGGTCAGATATTGCGCCGTCAACGAATCTTTGCATTTCATCACCTGCGCCGGTGTGCCAGCGGCAACAACATTACCACCATTTACACCCGCCCCGCGACCAATATCAACCAAGTAATCCGCCGCGCGCATTGCATCTTCGTCATGTTCAACAACAATCACCGTGTTGTCTTTATCACGCAGCATCTTTAACGTTTCCAACAGTTTGTCATTATCACTCTGGTGCAGGCCGATTGACGGTTCGTCCAACACGTACAACACGCCGGACAGACCACTGCCAATCTGGGACGCCAAACGAATACGCTGGGCCTCGCCCCCGGACAACGTGCCCGCCATACGCGACAGCGTTAAATAACCCAACCCAACGTTTTGCAAGAATTGCAAACGCGACGTGATTTCGCGCAAGATTACGCGCGCAATATCGTTTTCTTTCTGGGTCAGATGATTTGGCAAATCCGTGAACCAAGCCAGCGAATCATCAACCGCCAAATCGCACGCGTCCATAATATCAAACCCGTTGATTTTGACACACAATGCCTGAATATTCAGGCGTTTTCCGTGACACATTGGACACGGCTTTTCCGACTGATATTTTGCCAACTCGGCGCGCATCGCCTCTGATTCCGATTCGCGCCAGCGGCGTTCGATATTCGGGATTACACCCTCGTACGGTTTTTCATAAACGAAACCATTCCAGTTGATTTTAATCGGCTCGTCCCCACTGCCGTACAAAATCAGGTTCTTTTGTTCTGCGGTCAACGTGTGCCACGGCTTTGACAATGGAATCTTGTACTTTTTATGCAGCGCGTCCAACAAGTGGTCAAATTGACTGAGCATTCCACCACGCGACCACGGCGCAATCGCACCGTCCAGAATCGATTTAGACGGATCAGGAATCACCAAATCCGGCGACATATTCAACTGCACACCCAAACCATCGCACGATGGACACGCCCCCAATGGCGCGTTAAATGAAAACAAACGTGGTTCAATTTTCGGCACGGTAAAACCACTGACCGGACACGCATAATTCTGGGAATACAGTGTGTCTTCGTTTGTGTCCAAACGACGCACCAAAACCGACCCAGGAACAAGGCGCAACGAACCCTCGAACGACGCATACATACGACTGCGAAATTCGTCCACGTCACCACTGCTCGCATCCGCCGCCGGCATTGCCAAGCGGTCAACAATCACAAATATATCGTGCTTTTTATTCTTGTCCAACGCTGGCACAGACGACAAATCGTACAATTCGCCATCAACAATCGCGCGCTGGTAACCCTGCTTTATCAAGAATGCGATTTCTTTCTTGTATTCACCCTTGCGTGCACGCACCAACGGGGCCATGATATAGATTCGCGTACCGGCGGGAATCTTCATCGTCCAATCAACCATTTCGGCAATGGTTTGGGATTTAATTGGCAATCCCGTCACCGGCGAATGTGGCACACCCACGCGCGCCCACAACAAACGCAAATAATCATAAATTTCCGTCACCGTACCAACCGTCGAACGCGGATTTTTCGATGTTGTTTTCTGCTCGATAGAAATCGCAGGGGCCAGCCCCTCTATCAAATCAACATCGGGCTTTTTCTGCATGTCCAAGAATTGACGTGCATACGACGACAACGATTCAACATAACGACGTTGCCCTTCGGCATAAATGGTATTGAACGCCAGCGACGATTTGCCGGATCCCGACACGCCAGTAAAGACCACCAATTTGTTTTTTGGCAGATCCAGATTGATATTTTTAAGATTATTTTCGCGTGCACCGCGAATTTTAATTATTCCACTCATGATGTTAAATATAGAAAAAATATCGCGTTTTTCAATACAAAGGGCGAAATTTCTTTCGCCCCTGAATTTATTCTTGAACTTGGTTGTTATTCTGCTGTTGCCATCAATTTTTCAGGGCTCAGAATAATTCCACTTTTACGGGCATGATTTGCACCAACCTTTGGTGCTAACTTGCCATTTACCCAGATATCAATCCCGCCGGCATTACCGAATGTTGCGGTATATTTGCCACCCGCAGGCACATAATAAACGTCCCCAGGCAACAAAACGCGGCTCAGTTCCGTGCGACCACGGGCATCTTTGACCTCTACCCATGCGCCGGTTTCATTGGCATCACGATTCGCCTGCAAAATAACATTTGCCTTGGCGCGATTGTCCGTACCAAAACGTTCACGCACCGCAACGTTGTATGCGGGCTCTGTGCTGACCGCGACAACCGTATTGTCCACCACAGACGTGTCCGCTGGCGCATCTTCGTCCGCCGCACCCGACGCCAAAACAACCACCAGCACAATCATCAAAATCAGTGCAACCACGCCCGCCACGAACCATTTCCAGTGCGCACGAACGTACGCCCACGCGGCCGCAAACATTTCACGCACCGATGCGCCCGCATTATGATGCACATTTGTTTCACACGTCGCCGCAGACGCGTCATTTTTGTCTTCTTTGTCAGAATGAATTTGACATTCGTTCGACAGACCCATTTCGTGTTTTAACTTGTTCACGATTTCGTCCGGATTCAAACCCAATTCCATCGCATAATTACGCGCAAAACCCAAAATATAAACAGGTTCTGGAATCACGCTGTAATTACCATCTTCCAATGCCTGCAAAAATTCTTCGCGAATGCACAACTGTTTGGAAATAGTCGGAATTTCACGTTTACGGCGACCGGTTGTACGCGCATTGCGCAGAATTTCACCAACCGTCAATTCAACCTGAACATCTGTGTTATTTTCATTCATGTCTGTCATTTCTGTCTTTTCCCTTGTTACACCCTATCATAAACCTATATTTCGGCAACGCAACCCCAAAATTCGCGAATAGCATCACGCAACGCGTCCGCATCTGTTATCTGGTTCACACGAATACGAAAATCCGATGAATTTGGTCGCCCCGCAGAATACCATGCCGCATGCTTGCGAAACATGGGCACGGCCACCGATGGCCCGTAATATTCAATCGCGTATTGCAGATGGCGCAGCACCACATCGCCAACATTTTCCGGCGCGCATTCGCGACCCGCAATTTGCCCCAATACCCACGGCCGCCCCAGCATTGCACGCCCAATCATCACACCGGCATATCCCAATTTTTCCATTTCTGCGGCGTCCTGTGCGGTCGCAATATCGCCATTTGCGATAATTGGAATCAGGGCATCTGACACATCTGGGTGCACCGCCGGCCCAACATATAACTGGGCACGTGTGCGTCCGTGTAACGTTGCAAATTTCACACCACTGTCCGCTGCAATCCGCACTAAATCCGCCCAATCACGATTCTGGTCGTCCCAGCCCAAGCGAGTTTTCACAGACACTGGAATTTCCACCGCACGCACAACCGCCGACATAATCCGCCCCGCCAACGCATGATCACGCATCAGGAACGCACCCGCCCCCGCGCGCGTTGCAACCTTTGGCACAGGACATCCCATATTGATATCAATCCACCGCGCCCCCGCATCTTGCAAGATTCGCGCCGCGTCCGCCATCAGTGCGACATTCGCACCAAAAATCTGTGCGCCGACCGGCCCTTCATCGTCATATCTGTCAAAATTACGTGGGCAATTTTTATGTGCCGCCACCAACGAATGGCACGAAATCATTTCCGTCACCAACGGCGCATTTGGTGCAAACGCACGCAAGACCCGCCGAAACGGCCGATCAGTAATTCCCGCCAACGGTGCAGCAAAAATTTGATTATCACTAAACATTTATGATATAATGCCATCTATGAGGGAAAAAATCAAAAATTTCTTTGGATTCATCGGGCGCGCGTGGACGGCCGGTTGGCGGGGCAAGGTTGGCATTCTGATGTTGGCGTTTGCGCTGTTTATGTTTGTGCGCATATTCTGGGGCACGGTCAATGTCCAGAAATTCATCGTGAACATATGGCGTCTGAATACAGAGGAAACACAACTGATGGCGGAACAGGAAAAATTAAACACACTGAACCGACATATCGATTTACTGCAACATTATAGTTCTGATTATGTCGAAGAATTGGGATTAAAATACCTGAACGTCGGCGATCCAAAATTCAAGATATTAAAGATATAAAAAGTCCCACATTGCGTGGGATTTTTTCTTTATCAATTCAACCATATGAATGCGATATTCAGGTACGCCGCAAAAATCATCCAAATAATATATGGCCAAACCAGATACGACGCCCACTTGGAAAACGGACGAAACGCACGCATCATCAGGGTTGCCACGAATATCAGCGCAATCAGCACAACCAACGCCCAACCCATCATGTGCGCGCCAAAGAATGCATATGACCACAACGCATTCAACACCATCTGGGCCAAGAATAACAGATACGCACGCCCCTTGGACAAACGTGTTTTTTCATTTCGTATGACCAAGAATAATGCAATCCCAAGCAACGCATACAAAATCGCCCACGCCAATGCAAACACCCAACCGTCGGGCGTCACAATGGATTTGTTCAGCATATTATACCACGCATCAGACGCCCCATTCGGCGAATACATACTGCCAATCGCCCCTGGGATAAAAGAAACAATCATTGCAAAGATAAATTGAAAAACGCGTCGCATGTGGGCTCTCCTTTGAACTCTGTACACGCACATTATACGCGCACACCACGTCGACCGCCACAGGAACAAATTCTATTTCCGCATCATACGCGCATGCACTTTCATAAACACGCGCACCAACGGTTTCATAATTTCTGGCAAATGATAGAAATGCATCAACACCAATCCAACATTGCGCGCCACAACATTCGCACCGATTGGACTGAATACGTCACCAACATACCAACGCTTGGCCCACAGAAATTCCACCAACGCCAATTCGCGAATATGCTTGCGCGACACGCGCACGCCCGTCTGCCGTTGATACTCGCGCAAAAATTCGCGATACAGCCGCCCATTGCGCGACAAAGAAAACAGAACCAAATCGCGTCCGCGTTCATATATGCCACAATTACAGAAATCAAACACACCCTTTAACCGACCATCGGGATACACAACGGAATTTGCACCCTTTAATCCCATGTGAACCAACACCATATCAGATTTATCAATCGACGCATTTACAACACGATTGTACATTTCGCGAAAACGACGCAACTGGCGCGCGGTCATAAAAGGTTTCAAATACGGCACAACCAAATCAAAATCAATGTATGGCACACTATCACGCACCGCGGGCACGGCACGCACCAGCGCATCCGTATCAATCGAATGCAACTGGGCCAAAAATTGCGCCGCCGACCGCGCCAGGTTGCGCTGGCGCGCAGGCGAAAACTGAAACTTGTGCCACGACCAACGTTCACCCATCAGCATTTCATGCACAGCATATTGAAATCCATCGCGATGAACAATTTGAATATCAGGCACTTGGACATCAACGTATGGTTGAACAAAGTGGCAGATATCTGCATCCTTGGCATAGATAGAAATATTTTTACTGGTAAAACGAAACACGCGCGTACCAACACGAAACGCATCAGAATCACTGCCCTGCCCCAAATATTTAATCTTTTCGTTCGGGTAATTTTTCTCCAAGAAAGCAACAATATCTTGCTGTGCCATTTTCGTCCCCATTATAAAAAAATTTGCGCATTCCCAGCGCATTTATATTTTGTATCTTGACGCAATACAACTACTGTGACTACGCATTTTATCTTGGCGCGCCCTGCAGGATTGGATGACGCCGCCCTTGCAAAATCGCCTGTCGGCGACCGGCGCGTTTCCGCCTTTTTGCGTCGGGTCGAACCGCTCCCTGTCGCAGGTTCGAATCTAAGTTCCCTGCAACATGCAAATACTGTGACTGCGCATTTTATCTTGGCGCGCCCTGCAGGATTCGAACCTGCGACCTGCGGATTAGAAATCCGATGCTCTATCCAGCTGGGCTAAGGGCGCACAGCCCCTATTCTATACTATCTTTCCGCAAATTTCAAGTTTTGCATAAATCACAAAAAAACACCGCCCAAATGGGCGGCGTTTTATCCGTTGATTTGTTAACTCAGTACGTTGCGTTTCAGTTTCAGCAATTCGATATACATGTATATATCTGATGCTGCATACAGCAACAATGTAATCGCCAAATAATACACAATCGCGATTGGTGCCGCCAATGGCCAGAACAACAATGCCACCGCCAGCGCGACCAGCGCAACTGCGATAATCAGGTCAATTACCCAATGACCAAAACGGGCGCGCGCCATATTGATGGCGAACACCAGCGCACGCAGTGCCTTGAACAAAAACAGCACCACGAAAATCAATGTCAGTCCGATAATAGAACCCGTTGGGTACACACAGAACACAACACCCAACGCAATATTTACCAGACCAAATATCACGTCAATCCAGCCACCACCGATATTACGCGATACAATAAAACCCGAAATCGTGCGATACAAACCAAACAGTATCAAACCGATACCAATGACGAATGTCAGCACGTTCAAAATTGCAACAGGATTGATAAACATCCAAATTGCCGCAATACCAAACAACAACCCTTCGCATACCAACAATGGTGCGGATTTATTATACATACGTTCAACCGCGGCCGCGATTGGATCAGATTCTGTGCGACGACTGCGCACATTCCGCACGCGCTTTGGCGCAGATTTTTTAACCGGTTCTTTCTTTGGCATAATGCAACTCCCTTTCCTGTTGATGTGGCTATTGTAGTACTTTTATTTTCGATTTTCAAGCAAATCACGCCAAAATCCATGGGCACTTTTTCATAAACACATATCTGCCACAAAAAACGCGCCGGTGTGGCGCGTTTGTTTTTTGATTTTCATTCCGTTTAGAATGGAATTTCGTCGTCCAGTGGTGTTGTCTGGATTTCTTCGCGCGCGGCGGCGGCCGGTGCAGACGCCATATCGCCACCCATGTTCTGGGAATCCAAACTCTTGGCCCCCGACAGAATTACCATCTGGCCGGAAAATGGATTCAAGACCACTTCGGTTGTGAATACATCTGCGCCTTGTTGATTCTGCCATTTGCGGGTACGCAAAGAACCCTCCAAATACAGTTTTGTACCCTTTTGCAACATGCGTTCTGCAACCTCTACCAAATTTGGGTTAAAGATTACAACGCGATGCCATTCTGTCTGTTCTTTCTGTTCGCCGGTTGCGCGGTCACGCCATCTGTCAGATGTCGCCAGCGAGAAACTGACAACCTTTTGCCCACTCTGCATTGTGCGCACCTGTGGTTCTTGACCAACATTACCGACCAATATCACTTTATTTATGCTGCCTGCCATATTCACTTCCTTTGTTTTACTTGTATATTAAATGAGAGCAATTATGCGCCGAAAAAGCAAGTAAAAATAACAATTCTTGACTTTTTGCCCTAAAATGCGTATAATAGGTGGGTCAGAAAGACAACTTGGGCCGCGGATTCCCGCATTCAGCCCACCCCCACAAAAGGATTTATTTATGCATGTGAATGAATTAAAGGCGAAATCGCCACAGCAACTGCTGAAAATGGCGGAAGATATGGGTATTGAAAATCCATCACAGTTAAATGTGCAGCAACTGCGCTTTGCCGTGATGCGCGTTTTTGCCGCCGATAACAAGATTACATTGATTGGTGACGGCGTCTTGGAACGTATGCAGGACGGTTTTGGTTTCCTGCGCGCGCCAGAAAGCAATTATCTGGCCGGCCCAGACGATCTGTATGTGTCGCCAAATTTGATTAAAAAGTACGGTCTGAAAACCGGCGATTATATCGAGGGGCAAATCCAAGCACCCCAGAATGAATCAGAACGCTATTTCGCATTGGAAACGATTGAACGCGTAAATGGCGACAATCCTGATAAATTGCGTCACCGTGTGTCGTTTGACGATATGACACCACTGTATCCTGATGAAATGCTGCGTATGGAAGTGCCCGATGACAAGGACAAGGGACGCAATCTGTCGGCGCGCGTGATTGACCTGATTTCCCCAACGGGCAAGGGTCAACGCAGTTTGATTGTTGCGCCACCACGTACCGGTAAAACCGTTATGTTGCAAAACATCGCACATTCCATTGCGACAAATTACCCAGATGTAAAACTGATTGTTTTGCTGATTGACGAACGTCCCGAAGAAGTTACCGACATGCAGCGCAGTGTCAAGGGTGAGGTTATTTCGTCCACATTTGACGAACCCGCCGCGCGTCATATTCAGGTCGCCGAAATGGTTATCGAAAAGGCCAAACGTTTGGTAGAGGCCGGCCAAGACGTCGTTATCTTGCTGGATTCCATCACCCGTTTGGGTCGCGCATATAATACCTGCGTCCCATCCAGTGGCAAGGTTTTGACCGGTGGTGTTGATGCGTATGCGTTGCAACGTCCAAAGCGTTTCTTTGGTGCTGCCCGTAATATCGAAGGTGGCGGTTCGCTGACCATCATTGCAACTGCGCTGGTCGATACCGGTTCAAAAATGGACGAAGTTATTTTCGAAGAGTTCAAAGGAACAGGTAACAGCGAAGTTATCTTGGACAGAAAATTGTCCGACAAACGCGTGTATCCGGCAATCGATATCACGAAATCTGGCACACGCAAAGAAGACCTGTTGGTGGGCAAAGACACATTGTCAAAAATGTACGTCTTGCGCCGTATCATCAACCCAATGGGCACATTAGAGGCCATGGAATTTCTGTTGGACAAATTACGTTTGACTAAAACGAACGAAGATTTCTTTAATTCCATGAATCAGTAAAAAACGGGGCGATGCCCCGTTTTTTGTAAAGGAAACATTATGAAAATACAATTATCAGATCATTTTACGTATAAAAGGC
>JAUNMD010000071.1 GCA_030531915.1 Pseudomonadota bacterium | reverse complement strand
CAACCACCACAACCGCGCGCAGTGGTACGCCCGCCAATGTTGCACGCAGTGCGCGTGCCGCCACAACGGTCACGGCCACCGGCACAAACACATTTGGCACGGGGTATAACGCGTGTCGCGATGCATACTTTACATGTATGGATCAATTCTGTGCAAAGCAAAATGATACTTACCGTCGGTGTGTATGTTCATCAAAACTGACTGAAATTCAATCACGCGAACGTGCACTGACCAACGCATCTGATAATCTGCAAGATTTCAAGAATTTGAATATAGAGGTTATACCCAAAACCGCGGCAGAGGTAAATGCCATGCTGACCGCCAGCGAAGGCGAACTGGCCGCATCATCGGCGCGCGATAATTCTAAATCGGCACAGGCCCTCAGTGGTATTAGCGAGGTTTTAAGTAACGCGAAATCCAAATCACTGTCAACCAGTGGGACACTGGACATCGCGGGCGACATAAACGCAATTTGGTCAACCACCGATTTGGCCGATGGCGCAAACATTTCCAACCTGACGGGTGAACCATTGTACAATGCGGTTCATGCCCAGTGCGCCGAAATGGTATCGGCAAATTGTCCATCCACCACGGTTTTGGGCATGGTCGTGTCCGCATACGGCATGTACATTGAAAATGATTGCAGCGCACTGATAAACGCATTGGACAAGAAACTGAACACCGCAAACAGCACCATTCGCAGCACCGAACGCGAAATGAACACCGCGCGATTGGAAAACTATAACGCACATAATTCAACATCTATCAACGACTGTATTGCCCAGGTACGCAGCGATATCACCGCAGACACCGCATGCGGCAAGGATTATGTACACTGTCTGGATATATCGGGCAAATACCTGAACCGCGATACGGGCGAACCAATTTACACCACGAATTTTTACCAGTTGGAAAACCAGATATCGTTATCGGGCGACGTGCTGACCAACCCAACGAACCGAATGATTGTTGCCGAATTGAACAACAAACGCGCATACGCCGCGCGCGGGTTGGACACTTGCCGCGATCTGTCTGACGAGGTATGGGATGAATTTATGCGTCAGGCAATCGTTGAAATTTATCAGGGTCAACAGTCACGCGTCCGTGATGTTAAAAACGAATGCTTGGACGTTGTGAACGCATGCTATGATGAACAGAGTAAATCGTTAAAAGATTTTAGTAACGTCAAAGAACAGTTGTTGATTGGTTCACGTCTGGAATTATCCGAAGAATTATGTCAGGAAAAATTATACGCATGCAGTAATCTGTACGGCGATGGAAACGGCAACGGTCTGGATTTGTTGATAAACGCAATGCGCGACATCACCGACCAGAAAATCGGCAAAGAATGCCTGACCACACTGCAAGAATTTGTCCAAGATACTTGCGCCGTCCCCAGCAACGACAGTTTGCACAGTTACCCATACGCATGCCGTGTCTATGCCCCGGGCAGTCAAAAGTACGCCACAATTTCCACATGTAACCAACGCATATGGAACGACACAGGCAGTGCGGCCACTGGCCCTGACACCAGCAAAGATCAAACCGAGCCAGAAGACGATTGGAAGGAAGACAAACAATATATGTGCCACCTGAAATCCACATTCTATGAATGCAGCGAGGGGTACTATATGGTTGCCCTGAATGAAAACGAGGAATGGAAATATAATCCAAACGAAATTGCGGGCAACTATTGTTTCAGATGCCCTGCCGCCGCCACATCATGTCCGGGGGGCAAGGCCGCGCCAATCTACGCCAGCGACAGCCAAGACATCTGTGGCACAGATTACATCGGCAGTTTGTATCAAAAGGTTGTTCGTTACGCAATGCAGGCATGCGTCCGCCCATCGGAATCCAGCAAGGGTGACTATGTATTGCCAACCACAATTATGCAAGACGTCAATGTTGTCATGGATTCTGTACGTGTCGCCATGGCCAAGGAATTGTCGACAGAATGCGACCGCTTGGGTGGCGTATGGGTTGACACACCATGGGTTGATGTGCAACGCGATGCCGATGGCCAACTGGACGGCCTGCACGATTATACGGGCGACGCACAATACAAACTGTTCTATACCGAAACCAGTGCGAACACCCAGTGGGGTTATTGCCGGCCACCCGCCGCGACAGACACCAAAGACGATGATGATTCTGACACATCTGGTGGCACATCGGACGGCAGCGACACAGGTGGTGATACCGGTGGCGACACTGGCGGTGGCGATGATTCTGGGACGGATACACCAATCCAAGATGCCGCCAAGGACGACCAAGGGTAATTAAAATCAGGCAACTTGCACAATGTGGCAAAATCTGATAGAATACAGAAATAAGCGAGAGATTGAGTATGAGAAAAATATTTATACTTTCAATGATGTCTTTGATTTGCGCAAACGCGGGCGCGGCAACGCCATGGTGGCAACAGCCCACGATTTGCAGATTAGATCCCACCAAATGTTATGCAACAATGGGCACGGGCTATGACAGTGAAATGTGGGACGCCGACAGCAGTTGTCGCGGTATGAAATGGATTTGCGCCGATGCATTGACCGATAAAAACGCAACCGATGCGAAACTGGTCGGGCGCGCCGATATTGCACACGGCACGGGCATCAACTCTGATTTTGATATCAATGTATTAAACGGCGATTGCTTTGGTATGCGTAAATCCAGTGCCGGCGGAACCAAGGTTTTGATTGACGGCAAATATGTCAACGTATGGTGCGCGGGCGTATTGCGCGACGTTGATGAAACATTGGAATTTGGCGAAATCACATATGGCGCACAACCAACATGCCAAACATTGGCAGATGACGGATTTGTCGCGATTGCCCAAAACAAATGCGTTGGCAAATCATTTGATACCGCCGAATACTTTATCGAATGTGATGGTGGCGACGGTACATTGCCCAACCGCCTGATTGTATTAAATGGCGCAGATGCAAACGCGTCTGGTGGCATGGCCAGCCGCGATGCTGCAAACCAGTTGATGGAAAAAATGTATCAGGTATCACAAACCCAACACAAAAAATACTTTGAATAAAAAATGCGCCACCGGCGCACTATATCACCTTTTAACACAGGCGAATAAAAAAACTGTCCCCATTTGGGGACAGCATTTTTATCAAAATTCATATCTGAATTTTGCCATACCGGTTTGCGATGTATAATCCTGATGCAAATCCAAATCATACACAAATGAAATTTCCAGACCGTTATATTCCGCGGTCAGTCCAATTCCAAATTCACCGCCAAAGCGTGACAGACGCCCGCCATCAACAACATACGATGCCGCCCCTGGGATTGTAACGGTGGACATTGCACTGTCCGACACAAAATCATACGTCGCCGCCGCGCGCAGTTCTGGGGCCCACTGTACCGCCGAACCGTTTTCAATCGCAAAGCGATATTTCAGCCCCGCCGTACCGGTCAAGAAATTGGTATCATCACTGCTGATATTCACCAGACCATTGTTATACGAATCCTGTGACACGTGCAGGTAACGAACGCCAACCTCTGGCGTCATGCCAGATGCGAAATCATAACCGGTTGCAACCTGACCACCAAACGCATTGACGTCATAGTCGGATTTGATACGCGCCGCGCCAAATACGTTGCGTTCACTGCCCTTGTACTGGGACATTGAATAATTCAATGCTGCATTGATGTACCACTGGGTCGGTTTATATTGCGCGTATGCAAATATGCTGTTCGTGTCAATTTCGGTATCGCGATCATTTGCGTGCACATCAGAATGTCCATACGCATAACCCAAACCAACCGTATATTGTTTATCAATCTGGGTATCAAAACCGGCGGCGATGCCACGGGTGTAACCGTTAAATTGGCCATTGAATTTTGAACGATTGAACAAGCCCTGTGCCCACACGCCATATTCCGGACGCGCGTCGCCACCATTGCGTCCAATCGACGTATGCGCCGGCGCGCCGGCCAGGCGGTTTGCCGCGATTGTCATAACCTGACCTTGCATGGATTGCGCGACTGATTGAACAACCGGTTTATCCAGTGGGTTGGTCTTGGCCACCTCGCCCTCTATATAAGAGGTATCGCCATCGCGCAGGGCCTGTTGCACCTTTAACGATGCGGCATTGATTGCGTCACCATTGCCGTTTGCCAATCCCGCAACAATATTCGCCGCCTGATCGGTCAGACCGGTATCCGCCGCGATGTCTTCGACCTTTTTGGTCGAAATGATAACCTGCCCCGTGCCCAGGTCATCTTGTGCAACGTCATAGATTGCGCCCGCATCAACGATGGTGTAATTGACCCCTTCGTTAAATATTTTATACGTGCCGGTCGTCGCAACGGTCAATGATACGCGTCCCGTTGTTGCATCATCGAAATATGTGTCTGCCAACAATTTTCCATAGTTATTTGCGTCCACAATGGTCAGTCCCACTGTACCGTCCAAACGCAATTTGCCCTGTTCAACGGTTGACGTGCCAATGTTCAGTGTCGCACCATCTGCAACCGTCAATGTACCTGTGCCGGTAATTCCGCCATCAATGGTTGTTGTGCCATCTGTGATATTCAGCGCACCAACATTGTGAATGTCGTTTGCCACGCCCCCCGCCATATTGCCGGTAAATACGTTATTCCCCGCCAGTGTCATTCCAACCGTGTTATAGATTGCGCCACCCGCCACGCGTGCCGTATTTCCGCGGAACACAGAATCCGCCACCGCCAGCGAAGACACCGCAGAATTTGCCCCAATACGCGTTGCAATCGCACCGCCGTATGTGCCTGATGTATTCTGGTTAAATTCAGAATTTTTAACCGTTGTATTTGACTGGTCATACAAGAATATTGCGCCGCCACCTCCATCGGTTATTGCAGAGGTTTCACCAATCGTTGTGCGCGTTGTGCTGTTACCTTCAAAGATGCTGTCC
>JAUNMD010000070.1 GCA_030531915.1 Pseudomonadota bacterium | reverse complement strand
GACGAAGCAATCCAGTGAATAAAAAAGTGCCCCATTCGGCGCACAAAATCTATTATCTATGCTCTCAATAAAAATCCCCCGCGCTTGGCGGGGGTGGGAGAACACAAACTGTCTTATTCTATTTCCATGCCTATTGCTTGCATGCGCCCTGCGATACGGCGACCGCATGGTTTTCGATGCACACACTGCCCGATGGGGTGCATGCAGAATTTACCAGCGTGATTGTATTCGCATCGGCGGGCTTGTAATTCACCTGTGCGGCGGCACACTGATTCAAATCGGTCAGTGTCGCGCACGCGGCCTTCCATGTTTCACAATTCGTCACATTTGCCGTTGGCATAATTGTATCCGGCAGGCGCAGATTCCATTTAACATAGAAATCTTTCAGTGTGCCAATCGAATACGATTTGCCAAAGCCAACCTGTTCCAATCCGTCACCGACATGGCAACTGATGTTGCTGCGTTCGACAAATGCGGTAATCGCCGTGGCCAAGCCACCCGCGCCCGCGCCCGTCGCTGCACCGATACCGATGCTCTTGGCCATGTTGGATTTTTCACCCGCCAAAATGTCCAAGCCCGACAGTGCACGTCCCAAACGGTCAACATCTGTACGAATATCTGTTGCACTCTTGCAGCCACGTTCGGTTGATGCACAGTAAATCAATTCACCGTTTTCTTTGGCAATATTGATTGGGCGGAACGAACATTTGCCAACCAGTTCTGATGTGGTGCTGACATTGATATCAAACTTTGACAACGCATCACCATCAATATACCCAGAACTCTGCAAATATGATACACAGTCATCAGCATGCGCCGCACAAGCATTTGCCAGAACATCAGCACACGCCCCCAGCGTCATATTGCGGCACTGTGGGAAATTACTGTTGATAATTTCCTGTGCAACACCCGCCGCATCTGCATCAGATGCCACATATGTAATCTTGATATGCATTGTATTCTGCTGGTCATATTCAGACACATCGCGACAATCGTCCAATGCAGTATCCAACTGTTTGTACACAGAATACAGGTTCACAACGTCTTGGCATTGTGCGCGTGTCAATGTTTTAACATTCGCAGTAATACGATTTGACGAATCCAAATACTCGTTCAGGATTCCGATATTGCCACTTTGCGTCAACTGTTCGGCCAACTTTTTAACCTGCGAATTATTGGTACAGTCAAAGTTACGCGCACCGTGTCCCGCAATCGCGCCAACGCCCGCGCCAACCAATGTACCACCACCAACGCCAACAACGGCGGCCGTGCTGGTATCATTCAGCAACGAAAATCCAAACAAGTCCTTGTTGCATGTAAATGTGTCACCGGCCAGTTTCCAAACCTCGGCCAATTTATCGTCGCCCGCGGCACCAAACAGCCAACTGTTTTTAATTTGTTCGTCTTTGTTATAGGCGGCAACGCGAACCCAACATTCGGCCTTGGTCGCGTCCCAACGTGCATAGTGCCCACGCTGGCCATCAACCCCAGGATTACCATCGTTCACCTGAACGCCCTGTGGATTATTTTTGACCAATACATTACCCTGTTGGCTGTTGTATGCGCCGACGCGATTATTGTATTCGGCGGTAACCGTACCGTCATTTGCCACCGCATTAAACGATGTGCCGTATGTATTCTTGTCCAACAACCAGCACGTATTTTCCGCCTGATTTGGGGTCAATCCGGTCTTGCGCAGAACAAAGTTATAATATTCCGGCTGAATCACGCGGGAATTAAAGTCCAACCAAACGTCCGCCGTTGTGCGATATACATTTTCGCAGTCGCGACGAACCGTGGTGATGCACTTTTCAACCTGAACCGCGCACAGATTCATACCGTTCATAATGGCATTGCGCAAATCTTCGTTAAACAAATCATTCAGACCATTTGGCAACGCCCCATGATTCACGCACGACAACACGTCATTCATACAATTCGTGACGGTATAGTCAGAATTTTTTACCCCACCATCAGGACATTCCGGTTCTGGTTCTGGGTCTGGTTTAGGATCCGGCTTTGGATCATCGGGTTTTGGCGTCGGTGTGGTCGGCACATCTGGCGACAAATTGCCCACAGAATTTATCGGCAATGTTGGCATTGTCGGCATACGCGCGGTCGATGTCGATGATGTCGCGCGCACCGTATCATACGCCGCACGCCCAGTTGCCGCGGCATTCGCATCAAACGCGCCCGTCACAACCAAGCCCAAAACAGCGGTCGACAAACCAAAAATTTTCAGAAAATTCTGCATAAAAAATCTCCCTTTCTATCTGTGATATTATGCCATAAAAAACACCTAAAAAAAAGCGTTTTTTAGACAATATTCATGCGCGCGCAACGCGCCTTGACAAAACACATTTATTGTCTATAATTTATAACATGCAACGCATACGTGATTTCTTGAAAAAGCAAAAATACGCCATCATTTGGACGGCGTGCTATTTTTGCGTGGCATATGCCCTGTTCCGTATTTTGTTTGGTTTTGATATGTTGTCATACGCGCAATGGGCGCGTTTGGCAAACGCGCAACTGCGTGGGTTCGCGGGCTTTGTCTTTGGCATAATGATTTTAACGCTGCTGCCACTGTATGCATCAACAACCGCGATTATCGTGCGCACGGGCGCGCCACTGTTTACAATTCCGTTGCCCGCATTTCTGAAACGCGCACCGGCCGCCGCGGCAACCACAACCGATGCACCCGCCCCCGCCGACACGCCAGCGCAGCGTCCCCTGCCCGACGGACTGCCCATAGAATTACGCGCGGCATATTTGCGCGCACGCAGCAACGCCGGCCGCGAACAAATATCTTCTGTGGACACGCGCAGTGTTGACACTGCATCAAATATTCCGCCGGCAATCGACACAAAATCCGCCATTGCGGAAATCATTGCCCCCACAATGCAACCCACCGCGACCGCGCAACCAGACACCGCCACGTCCGACAATGGCGCATTACCATTGCCGACCGATTTTGATTTAGGCGATGATTTTGACGACGCTGGCATTGATTCAAACATTGCCGAAATGGCCGCACCAGTATTTACAGAAATCAATTTTGACGACGCGCCCACAGACACAGTCACCGCCACCGCGCCCACACCAAACGCATCAATCACCGAATACATGCACGACCACAATATAAAAATCGTTGCAACCGACGGTGACATACTGATTACAGACAAACTGGCCATCGCCGTTCACGACGATCCGAATTTCTGGGTTGCCGAAGATGAAAATTGGTTCGCCGCCGGCAGTCAAAAAGTATCACCGGTCTTGGAACTGATACGCGCCGCAGAAAAACATAATGTCAAACCGGTTCTGTACATGGGCGCAACAAACATTATGGACTTTGACCAAATGCGTGAAAAATGGACAGCCGCCGGCATCACGGTTATCACCCGCCCCGACGAATTACCAGAATAACCAGAATAAAAAACGCCCGTTTGGGCGTTTTTTATTTATTCATCAGAACTGGGTATCAGTACATGTCTCAACACTTTTTGTCCACGCCTTGCACCACTTTTTCCCGAACAACGGATTGCGCACATCAGAACACCGCGACGACGAAACGCATTTGTGACACACCAGCGTATCCCAGTCAAAATCAGTTGTAACCGTTTCGCGATAGTTCCACTGTTTCATTTCATTACGACCACTCAGTTGTCGTTCGGCAACATCAACATAACCATCTGTTCCACTGCGCAACGTCGCCGCATCAGCAACCGTTCCAATGGCGGCAGCAGCACCAACTGCGCCAGCAACAGACGCAATCGTCGCACTGGACGCCAACGATGCAGATACCGCCAATGACCCAGCAGCTGCACTGGCCGCGGTTGCTGCCGAGACTGCACCACCCAATCCTGCACCCGCAGCCGCGGCAGCCGTAAAAGCCGAACTGCCCGCACTGGCGGCCGCAGCAGCACCAGCCCCAACAGCAATCGCGCCAGCCCCGAATGTAAACACACAGGTCACAACCACAGCCGTTACAACAACGACACCCAAAACAATCACCCCACCAATGCCACGCGGTGGTGGTGGCGACTTAGGCAAAGACGCCATATCAGCCATAGACACACACGATATTCGCGCCGCATCACGACGCACATCCTTGGAATTTTCACCACGAATATCTGCAATACGTCCTGACAATTCTACGTAATCCACCAGCATTTGATTTTGCAACGCATCATATTTATGCCAATACTGTTCACGCGCCACCGACAATGCACGTTCTGCAATCTTCATACGTAATTGACGCGTTAAATTTGGGAAACGTGCCACAGATGCATTTCTGGCCCGCACCTGTTTAGTACCTTCTGAACCCAGCCCCTGAACACTGCGCCCCGTCATACAATATTGAACGGTTGGGTCGGCCTCGATAGTGGCAATAACTCGATTTATATTATTCTGTATCTGATCCAACTGGGCACGTGAACGTTGTAACGCAGCATCAGAAGAACCCATTTTATTTGCATCAGACAGATATTCTTCCAGTCCCGTCAAATTTCCATTTTCATCATAACCAATTTGTTCCCAAAATATCGTACCATCTACGACCCCAACAAACGATTTCACCGGCCCCAGCTCACCAGTCGTCGACCCTTTCACTCGTCCCAGTTCTTCGTCTGTAATTTGCGCAACATCTGTGCGACATTTGCTGTAATCAATATTCAAACCAGTATTCTCATCAAAAGCATATTCGCATAACTGGTACTCCAACGACTGCGTGCCCATATATTTATCTAGAATCAAACCATTACAATCATCAGTATCGCCACAAACCTTGACCATGGCCTCATTCACGGATTTTTGACATTGATTATATAAATCATTATCAATATTCAGCATTGTTCCGCGCACCATATTTGCCAACTCGTCATACACTGCATCACCACGGACATCTTCTGCACCATATACATGTTGACACCCAACCAATTTATCATACGGGCACATACGCACGATTGTATCGGTATCCAGACCAACGCATTGCGAATAATCTT
>JAUNMD010000069.1:1139-5032 GCA_030531915.1 Pseudomonadota bacterium | reverse complement strand
GAAAACGTGTGGGCGGATTGGTTACAACAAGATAATGAGTATGCGGTTCACGACAGGTTGTCTATGAATGCGGGGGCAGGGAAATACTTTAACTTTATAAAAATAGTATTACAGAAAAAGTAAAGAAATCCGCCATTGACGTGTGGAATCCATACCTATGCAAAGATGATATTTGCTCTGATAGAATCACAGTGTTGACATGAAACTGTTTTTATAACCATAAAAACCTAAAAGGAGCAAAAATGAAAAAAATAGTTATTTCAACACTGGCCGTACTGATGGCGTGCCCAGCGTTTGCTGGCACACAAAAGGGTGGCAGTGATTGGCAGATGTTTGGTCTGGATCCATACATCGCGTTGCGCGGTGGTTTGGGTTACACCAATCTGAATTACAGTTACAATGGCCACAAAGAATCCATTGGTGATATGGAATGGCAAGGTCGTGCGGCATTAGGTTTGGCAATTTGCGACACCGTCCGCAGCGAAGTTGAATGGTCTTTGTTCAGCAAAGTAAAAGACAACGACACATTTGGCACAACCAAGAAAGTTGATGTCGATGCAAAGTTGCAGACATTGTTGGTCAATACGTACTGGGAATTTGGCGGCTATCACACCGTTCGCCCATTCTTTGGTCTGGGTGTCGGCGCGGCATTTTCCGAAGTTACACGTAAAGTCCCAGCCGTTCGCGATCATCACCAAGATCGTGGCAGTGTCGCCGCAATGGGGACATTGGGTATGACATTTGAAATGGAATACTTTGCGGTTGATTTGGCGGCGCGTTACACATACGCAGACGTCAATTCTGGCCTGCATAACTTTGGTGGCGATGTTGGTATCAGATTTATGTTCTGATGCGAAATATTTAGCGTGCTTGAACACCCGCATTTATTGCGGGTGTTTTTATGCGCTATGTGCATGAAATCCGGTGTTTTATGATTTGTGTCCTGTGGAAAATATTATGCCGTAATTGATATTATTTTTTTGTAAAACCAAGGGGGATTTTATTATGACAAAGGCAGGAAAGAGTTTAATCCGCCGCCGCGCGTCGGCGACAGATGTTTATATTATCGGTGGTGGTATTGGGGCATTGGCGGCGTCTGTATATCTGATTCGTGACGCACATGTTCCGGGAAAGAATATTCATATACTGGAAACGTTACCGGTTGCCGGTGGCAGTTTGGACGGTGCGGGGGACGCGCGGTGCGGGTATATGATACGTGGTGGGCGAATGCTGAATATACCAACGTACGAATGTTTCCAAGATATGATAAGTGCCGTTCCATCGATTGAATTTGACGACATTGATATGGAACGCGAGTTCTTGAACTTTAATGACGAATTCAAAACGCATTCGCGGGCGCGATTGGTAAATGCCGATGGGTCAAAGGTTGATGTGACGCGTATGGGATTTTCGACATCTGACCGGTTGGAAATGGAAAAACTGATTCTGGTGGACAGTGAAAAATCGTTGGGCGCAAAGCGCATAGACGAGGTATTTAGCAAGCATTTTTTTGAAACGAATTTCTGGCTGATGTGGCAAACGACATTTGCGTTTCAACCGTGGTCCAGTGCGGCGGAACTGCGCCGGTATATGTTGCGCTTTATGCATGAATTTCCGCGTATACATACGTTGGCTGGTGTCGCGCGTACGGCGTTTAATCAATACGATTCGGTTGTGCGTCCAATAGAACAGTGGCTGGCCGCGCATGGTGTTCAGATTTCGTTTAATACGACCGTAACAGATGTGAATTTTGCAGTCGATAAATCAGGAAACAAGGTTGCCGATAAAATCGTATGTACGGTGCAGGGCGGCAAAGAACGCGTAATAAATGTACGTCCAACAGACATTGTTTTGATGACCAATGGGTGCATGACCGACAATTCGAACGAGGCCGATACCGACACCGTTGCAAAATACAATCGCGACAGTAATCCGCCGTCTTTCGACCTGTGGCGACGTATTGCGCGTGGTCGTCCCGAATTTGGCAATCCAGAGGTGTTTTGTGGCCGTCCAGATGAAAGTATGTGGATGTCATTTACAACAACGATAAATAATAATCCTGATGTGTTGGGTTATATTCAAAAGTTCACCACAAATCACCCAGGGGGCGGGGCGTTGGTTACATTCCGCGAATCGGCATGGCGTCTGTCTATTGTTGTCGCGCGTCAACCGCATTTCAAAAATCAGCCGGCCGATACGAACATATTCTGGGGTTATTCGTTGAATATGTTTGTTGATGGTGATTATGTGAAAAAGCCGATGTATAAATGCACAGGGCGTGAAATAATGACCGAATTGATGGGGCATCTGCATGTGCCCAAAAAACAGCAATCGGACATGATGCGTGGCGTAATTTGTCGTACCAGCATTATGCCGTACATCAATTCCCAATTCCAGCCGCGTCGTGCGGGTGACCGACCCGATGTAAATCCACATGGGTATGAAAATTTTGCGTTCGTCAGCCAGTTTGCCGAACAGCCAGATGATGTGGTGTTTACCATGGAATATTCTGTGCGTGCCGCACAACGCGCGGTGTATTATCTGATGGGGATTGATAAGGATTTAACACCAATAAACAAACACCAATATTCACCCAGAACGCTGTTAAAATCATTCTTGAAATTGCATAGTTGAAAAACTTGACCGTGGGTGAAATTGTATTTATAATGCCCAACGCAAATTTCAAGAAACAATAACAACGTGCAGTGCCTGTAACACATAAGTCCAGTTGCAGGCACTGTTTTTTATGGGGTAAAAAAATGAGTAATATTCACATCAAACCAGAAACAAAAATCGAATCGGTTATATTTTGTTTAGCGAACAGTTTTATTATGGTCATTGGTATGATGACATTGAACTTGTGGATTCATGGTGCGTTGAATGTGGCGACGTTCTGTGGTGGGTTCTTGCCGATATATGCGTTTGCGGTTGCGCTGAATTTCTTTATTGTTGTGCCACTGGTGCAACGGGTGGCGGTTCGATTCGGTTTGATGCGGTATATTCCATTTATGATGACGGCGTGCATGGCGGGAACAATGACGTTTGTTGCACCGATTATTGAAACGGGGCATGTGATAAATTTGGTGCAATATTTGATTGCATTCCCACGTAATTATGTTGCCGCATTTTTATTACAAAATGTGTTGGCAATGCCGTTTGCGGTGCGGACATTGTTGTACATGAAACGCATGGTGTAAAAACGCGCTATGTGCATGAAATCCGGTAATTCCTAGGGATTCAAACCTGACGAAAAAGTGTCATAAATGATATAAAATATCTTTCGTATAACCCACTAAGGAACGAAAGGAGTTCTTACTATGAAAACTATGTCAGGAAAATTTTTAACATTGTCATCAATTATCGGTTTGACGGTATTGTTGGCAGGGTGCAGCACAATGTGCGGCCAGAAAAAACATCATCGCGCGCCCGCCCCAAAACAGCAGGTAGAGGCGGTTATGTTCTATCAGACATATGAAGAGGCCGATGTAAATCGCGTTGGTGCACAAATGTATACGCACAGCAGTCGCGGTGGCGAATCACAAATGGGCACAATTAAATTTGCCGAAACAGATGCCGGCCTGAAAATGGAAGTTGATTTGAAAGACCTGCGCCCTGGCAAGGTTTATACAATGCGCGTGCACCAGTGCAAGCCATGCAACAGTGGCATGTGTTGCAGCAATTCCGCAATGCCAATGACATTGCCAACACTGAAAATTGCCAATGCCGGCAGATTGCAGGAATCGTTCATGATTCGTGGCCTGACCGCGCAGCAACTGAACAATGCAAAATTGTATCTGGAACGTGACGGTGGCTACAAAGCCGCATGGGGTACAATCGGTCAAGCGTGGTAATTGCTGATTTTCGGTTTCGACACAAATGCCCCCGCGTGGGGG
>JAUNMD010000069.1:0-1129 GCA_030531915.1 Pseudomonadota bacterium | reverse complement strand
TCATTTTATTGCTTTTTGTTATATTTCTTATGTGCTAATCTGGGCGCATGTGGCGTGCGGGAATATTTCCTTTTGCGATAATTTCTGTGTTGTGTGCGGTAAATGCTGGCGCGGTCAGTATTTCGCGTGATGTGATTGCCGCGCGTATGACATGGAATGAAAATGTAGAAATTCGCCGTGGCGCAAATGTGCGTGTTGATAATATATTTACAAATGCGTCAATTATTCTGGAAAATGATGGGTCACTGGTTGGTAATATGAATGTTTGTTCGGGGTGTGAATTGTATATTCGCAATCGGGGACAAATGGACGTGAATTTTGATGGTGCGACGTCGGTTGTGCAACTGGTGGGCACGCAGGCAGATATAAACAGCATCACATCAAATGTTGCGCCCGATGTGTTGGTGCGTAATGCAAATATGCTGTCTATGTCGGGGATTTTAGGAGTCCGCCACGAAAATATTATTTTGGAAAATTCATCAATCTTGTTTGATGTGAATGCGCCGGTCGTGGCGACTGTGCGTGGAAATGTTGATTTGTATATTACGGACATTTCGCGTTTGGCGGGCGTGCCACTGTTGCGCGACATTGGTGATACGGGTCGGGTGTCGGTGATTGCAAATTTATCAAATCCATTGATGACAGTGCGCACGTATGCGCGTGATGATGTGGTCTATGCCGATATAGTTCGCGAAACAGATTATGCAAAAATCTTGAAAGATGATACAGGTGCGTTTATAAATTTTGTGCGGTATGCCAGACCAAATGACAAATTGGTGCGCGCATTGGACAATGCAAATAACATGCGTGAATTGCGTGGTGTTATGTCGCGTTCGGTGCGTATAAATCCGATAAATTTAATGCGACCGGTGCGGGCGATTTCTGACTTTATCGATTTGGGTCAAAAGCCCGCTATGCCGCGCTCAGGTCTATCGACAGCTGGTACGATTGTTTATAATGATGACTTTACAATCGAAACGATTGGTGGTGCGGTTGGCGCAAAAATTACCGATTCGTTTGGCGTAAAAATTGATGGCTATGTTGGGCACATTGATGCCAGTGATGATATAAATGATTTTGCCGCACGGTTATATGGTGCAACACTGCATACATATTATGATAATGGCGA
>JAUNMD010000068.1:4938-5174 GCA_030531915.1 Pseudomonadota bacterium | reverse complement strand
CTATCACTAAAAACGGGGCAATGCCCCGTTTTTACGCTATTCAGCTGGACAATCTTCGGGTTTTTCTGTGACCTTTCTGAACTGAATATCTTTCAGTTTCTTGTATTCACCGTCACGGGCGGACAATTCTGCATCCGTACCACGTTCGACAATCTGGCCACATTTAACAACACAGATAATGTCGGCATCCAAAATCGTCGTCAAACGGTGCGCAATAACGAATGTCGTACGACCAC
>JAUNMD010000068.1:0-4928 GCA_030531915.1 Pseudomonadota bacterium | reverse complement strand
CGCATCAGTTCTTTTAATGCCTGTTGAATCAGTTTTTCACTTTCCGTATCCAGTGCCGATGTCGCTTCGTCCAACAGCAAGATTGGTGCATCTTTCAGAATTGCGCGGGCGATTGCAATACGCTGTTTCTGGCCACCAGACAGTGCCGAACCGCGTTCACCAACGTTTTGTTCATACCCATTTGGGAATGTCATAATGAAATCGTGTGCATTCGCGGCACGCGCGGCGGCCTTGACCTGGGCCATGGTGGCATTTGGGCAACCGTATTTAATATTGTCGGCGATTGTGCCTGCGAACAAGAATACATCTTGGGACACCGTCGCGATATTATTACGCAATGAATGCAGTGTGTATGAACGGATGTCACGACCGTTGATTTTAACCGCCCCACCCCATGTGTCATAGAAACGCTGTAACAAATTAAAGATTGTGGTTTTACCACCACCCGATGGACCAACCAGCGCACATGTCTTGCCCGCGGGCACATCCAATGTTACATTGCGCAAAATTTCGCCATCAGCGCGATCATAACCAAACGACACATGATCCAACGAAACATTCATTGGTGCTTTCTGTAAATCAATCGCGTCTGGGGCATCGGTCAATTCTGGTTTGGTGTCCAAAAATTCGAACAATGATTCCGCCGCAATCAGGCCTGTTTGAATACCGCCATTGACGTTGGTCAGTGACTTTGCCGGCTGGTACGCCGCAGTCAACGCCAGCAAGAATGCCGCAAAATCACCAG
Source organism: Pseudomonadota bacterium (assembly GCA_030531915.1). Lineage (GTDB taxonomy): Bacteria > Pseudomonadota > Alphaproteobacteria > Rs-D84 > Rs-D84 > Enterousia. The sequence continues at coordinate 4,183 of JAUNMD010000068.1, read as the reverse complement.
TTGAAATCGAACCATTGGCGATAAAATAGCCACCCGACATCAACGCCATAAACAGACCAACGGAAATCATCGCCTCTAAAATCGGGCTCTGCATACCGGACAGGGTTGCCTGACGCATACCCAATGAAACACGTCTGTCTTCGATGGCATTCATGTTCTGTTGTTCTTTATCTTCGGCACAGAACGCCTGAATGGTCTTGACCCCTTCGATACTCTGGCTGATTTGGGTAATAGACGATGCGTCCGCGCCAAATGTATTGCGTGCAATCTTTCTGCGCTTGCGTGTGATAATGGTCAACGGCACAACCACCGCGGGAACCAAGAACAACAGCACCGCCGTCATCTGGGGCGCATACCACACCATCAGGCCGACCATCATGATGATTGTTGCGGTATTATGAACAATCTTGATAACAGTGTCGGTTACCAATGACAAAACCGCACTGGCCATGCCCGTGAAATAGTTGATTAAATCGCCGGTGTGGGTCTTGCTGAAATAGCCCATTGGCTGCTTTAACATATGACGGTACAGTTTGCGGCGCAATGTGGTCGCGCCCATCAAACCGGCGTGTGTCATTGCCAATGTCTTCATAAACGTAAACAGCCCCTTGGCCCCAAAGGCGGCGATGATTTGCAAACCAATCACGAACAAGGATTCCATGTTCTTTTCAATGAACCCTTGGTCAATAACCTTTTTCACCAGTGTAATCGAGAACCCTTCGGCCGCGGCGGCAATCGTTGTGCAGATAACACCCGCCATCAACCATTTCCAGTTTGCACGACCGATTTCACGCCACACACGACCGTACAGTGACCATTTGATACGTGTCTGGGGATTGTCGTTTTTAATGAACGATTTCAAATTTTTCCAAATTTTATGCATGCTTTTAATCCTGTTTATGTACCCCAGCAACCGTATATAAAAATTGCATAAAAGTCAAGGGGTTCTGCGCCATTGCCAATATTTGATATATTTGAATTGACAATCAAATTTAGTACCCCCCTCGAATATATATATTCCATTCTTGCTGTCTGCGATTGATTAAACCGTTTGAAACCACCCCATTATAACGATTCCACGCCCGCCATGCGGATTCCAAATTTGGGTACACCGCACTATGAAAATCGGGATTGTTTATATATTTAACCACGGTTGATTCAGAAAAGTTCTGTGCACCTATGTTATATGCCAACATTACCAGTGCATCATATTGGTTTTGTGTCAAGTTTGCCGTTATACTGTTTTGAACGGCGCGTTGCGCGGTGCTGACATCTTGGCGCAACAATTCCGTCGCCGCACGCTCTGTCAGCCCGCCCGTGAAATTTTCGCTGCTTTTTATCAGGTGGCCATAACCAATGGTTGCACCACGTGGTAATGGCACATTTGGCGCAATGGGCCGCCCCGTTGCATCGTCATAAATAACATGTCTGCCGGCGATTTTAACCGCCCCCTCTAACTGTTTCAGTTTGTTTAATCCATTGTCGCTGATTTGCATTTTTACCCCCACAAATAAAAAAATCCCGCGTGATGCGGGACAATAAAAAATGGACAGCACAGTGCCGTCCGATTGATGCACGTATTATACCACAAATTGCGCAGAAATGCAATTATTTTGCTGTTTTGTCGGGTTCGAATCCCGAGACATTTCTGGCACAAAAATAAAACGCCCCAAATGGGCGTTTGATTTTTGTGGCGGAGACGAAGGGATTCGAACCCTTGATACCGTTGCCGGTATACTACATTTCCAATGTAGCGCACTAGACCAACTATGCGACGTCTCCGGATTTCTGGGTCTAACATTATTCAGCAGACAAATCCGCTGTGGTTTCGGTCTGTTGTGGATCAACAGGTTCGTCAACCAATGCGTTTTCCAATTCTGCATCAATTTCACGCAACAATGGATCTTCGGTTGCGCCAACCTCTAACGATTCTTCGCCAGATTCAACCGCTGGGGTATCTTTGTACGACTGAATAAATTCATGACGAACGTTGTTCACGTCCAATTTGCCGCTGGCAATTTCGCGCAGTGCAACAACCGTCAATTTGTCGTCGTTTTTATCGACCACAGGTGTTGCGCCACCATTCAAGTCGCGAACACGCTGGGACGCCAACATTCCCAGTTCATAACGGCTTTCTACAAATGGTAATGTATCTGAATTTGTGGTACGGGCCATCATAAAATCCTTTGTTGAAATCGTTTTTAACCACGCTATAATGCCCCAAGGACGTAAAAAATGCAAGCAGAAAATAATAAAAATAACATTATGACCCTGTCTATGGGTTGCCGATTGAACGCATTGGAATCAGAAAAGATTCAAGAAATGCTGGCGCGCGCCATGCCTGCCGCCATTGTCGTCAATACTTGCGCCGTCACGGCCGAGGCCGAACGTCAATCGGGCCAGACCATTCGTAAAATCGCACGCGAAAACCCAAACGTCCCTATTTTTGTAACGGGGTGCGCTGCAACACGCAACCCTGACCTGTTTTTACAGATTCCAAATGCAATCGTTGTTGATAATCGCGACAAAATGCACCTGTCGGCGTACCTGACCGCATTGGCGGACGCGCCGTGCCATTTTGATAACCCACGCGTGGCGAACTTTACGCACGGGGACAGTGCCCTGTCCAAGCAATTTATTCAGGTTCAAAACGGTTGCAACCACGAATGCACGTACTGCATCACGCGCGCGTTGCGTGGGCCATCGGTTTCGTTCCCGTACGCCGACATTTTGAATGATGCCCGCACCGCCGTGGCGCGCGGTTTTACCGAAATAGTCCTGACGGGGGTTGACACGGCGTCGTATGCCCGCGATGGCATGCTGATTTCAGACGTGTGCGCGCAATTACTGCGCGATGTGCCGGAAATTCAGCGGCTGCGCCTGTCGTCCATGGATCCGGCGTCGCCCCAGATTTTCAAACTGATTGATTTAATGCACAACGAACCACGTATGATGCCGCATCTGCATCTGTCCATGCAATCGGGGTGTGATGCCATTTTGCGTGCGATGCGCCGCCGTCACAATGCGGAAATGGTACGCCAAATTGCCGCCGCCGCGGGCGATGGTATTACGTTCAGTTGGGACATTATCTGTGGTTTCCCAGGGGAAAGCGATGAATACTTTGCAGACACCTTGGCATTGGTACGCGCCACGCGCCCGATAAAGATTCATGCGTTTCCTTTTTCTCCACGGCCTGATACGGTGGCGGCAACCATGCCCGACCAAGTTCCGCACAGCGTCAGCAAGCAACGTGTAAAAATCATAACCGATGCGGCAAATGCCAACAAACAGGAATTTATGCGCCAGCAAATTGGCAAAACCGTCCAAGTTCTGGTCGAAGAGAAAAATATGGCGCGCGATCCACACGATATATCGGTAAAGATAGTTGGCGATGCGATTCCAGCGCGCACAGTTTGCGACGTTTTGTTGACTGATATCAATGGCGATGAATTTATTGCACACGTGGCATAAAATTTTGTTGGCAACGGGCGATATTCTTGCTAGTATCATGGCATCATGAACAAGAAAATATTCGCAATTATAATTTCACTGATTTCAACCGCGGCAAATGCCGAATTTTCAACGCGTGCACGATCGGCGTTTCTGGTCGACTATGATTCCGGCACGGAAATTGTGGCCAAGAATGCAGACACACTGATGCCGCCATCATCAATGATAAAATTGATGACGTTGACCGTGCTGTTTGATGAAATCAAGGCCGGCCGCTTGACCATGGACGACAGATTACCCGTCAGCCAGAATGCCGATTACAAGAATCCATTGTGGTATCCCGCCAGCAAGATTTGTCTGACCGCGGGCCAGACCGTATCTGTGCGCGATTTGATTTTGGGGCTGATTGTGCTGTCGGGGGGCGATGCGTCGGTGGTTGTGGCGGAAAAACTGGCGGGGTCTGAAATCGCATTTACTGATTTGATGACGAAAAAGGCACGCGCAATCGGTATGCCAATGTCGACATTTGGCAATGCCAGCGGATTGCCCGATCCAAATAATTTGATGACCAGCCGCGAATTGGCAACACTGGCCACACACATCATTGCCGATTACCCAGATATTTATCCTATGTTTGCGACCAAGCGTTTTGAATTTGCCGAGCACCAGACCGATTGGTGTCGCAAATGGGGGCGCACGCACACACTGAACTATAATAAATTATTGTTCATTA
>JAUNMD010000067.1 GCA_030531915.1 Pseudomonadota bacterium | reverse complement strand
ATACATCAACTGGGTCGGTGGACGCCGCCTTCCATGCGGGGTACAATGTCGCCAAGAATGCCAGCGCAATCGCCAGTGCCGCAATACCAATAACCGTTGACGGCACCAGTTTTGATGGCAATTCTGACAAATAATACAATTCCGATGGGAACAAATCACGCCCCGTTATCCATTGAAAGAATTGACGTATCGGTTCGATATAAATCGCAACAATCACGCCCAACACCGTGCCAAAGAACGCACCAATAACACCAATACTTGTCCCCGACAGAACAAATATTTTCATCATGGATTTACGTGACACACCAAACGTGCGCAGCACGGCAATGTCTTTGTTTTTATCTTTGACCAACATAACCAACGACGACACAATGTTAAACGCCGCCACAATCACAATCAGCATCAGAATCAAAAACATCACATTTGATTCAACCTGTAATGCACCAACAAACCCACGATTTAATTCACGCCAATCGCGCACAACAAACCCGTCCGGCAACAGACGCGCCAACGCATCACGCACGGCGGTGGTATCTTCGGGATTGCGCAAGAACAGGTCAATATGCGTTACCGCATTTCCGATATTCAAATATTTCTGGGCGGTTTCCAGTGGCATAAATATATACCCAGAATCATATTCATACATTCCCATAAAGAACGATGACATCACCGGATACGCCATAATACGTGGCATTGTGCCAAATGGTGTTGGTGTTGCGCCCGATGCCGATACCAGTGACACTTTGTCCCCCATACCGATACGCAAACTGCGCGCCAATGATGCACCCGCAACCAATTCACCATCGTGAATTTCTGATAATTTTTTACCATATATTTTTGTGCCGGTTTCTGTCTTGGCCGCCAAATCTGTCATGCGAATACCACGCACCATTGCACCCGTATTGTTACCACCGGCGGTTGCCATAACCTGCCCCTCTGCAATCGGGACAATACCGGTCACGTGCGCGGCAACAACCTTGTTCTGTTTCATTTTATCAATCAGATAATCGTAATCGGTAATCGCACCATCTTGGTGATAGACAACAACATGACCATTCATACCAACAATGCGCGACAACAGCGTTTCATGAAATCCGCCCATCACCGACATCACAACAATCAGTGTCGCAACCCCCAGCGTAATGCCAATCAACGACACCCACGATATCACAGAACCAAACCCGCGCTTTTTTGCGGCCAGATATCTGAATGCGATTTTTCTTTCCAGTTTTGAAAACAACATACTTCTATACCTTATTCACTTAAAAACGCACGCAACGCATCACCAACCAGTGGCGTCATTTCGCCCGATGGAATTTGTGCGGCATCAACAATCGAAATAATACGTGGCGACATAAACACCACCAGTTCCGCAAACGGTGAAATCAATGTTTCTGGTGTTGTTACAAACGAATGCGTCGGAATACCAATAATCACATAGTTATCACCCACACTGGACGGAATATTAAATGACGTCAGTTCACCATTGCTGGTACGCAAAACAATTTTTGCATCGATTTTATTACGACCGCCAAAGTCACCATATTTACCCGTTGCGCCAACAATCAGGTCTGTTTCCAAGCGTTCTTCTTTGCTGCATTGACCAATATCAAAACGCGATTGCCAACCATTTGGAATCACAAATTGCCCACGCGAAATCAGAACAACATTCGCCTGTTGCGACAAAAATTCTTGCAAGGTTTTGGTATTTACCTCTGGGCTGACGACCAGTGCACGCCCCACCACCCCTGGGATTGACATCTTGATATTATTATCACCAAATGCCGGCAACATATTCATCCAAACAATCGGATTGTCTGTACGCGGATACACACGATATACATCAATGCCCCATGCCAGCATATATTTTTTAGACGCAATATCGGCAATGATTCTGGAAACTTCGCGTTCGGTCTGGTAATTGCCTTCGAACACCAACGTCTTGTCGTTCCAGTCCACCAACAGATTACGCACATCTGCGCCACGCATTGCGTCAATCAATGCCATAATTATCGATTGGTCGTGTGGCATTTTGACCAACCATTTTGCACGATGTGTCAAATGAATTTCACCCGCCTCCGCATCATAAGAATAATATGCACGTCCCATTTTCGCCATCAGTTCAACCGCATCGGCCAACGTCCCTGCGGAAATAGACCCCGATATTTTTTCATACATTTCTTCGTCGGCAACAACCGCAATATCCGACCCGTCCAACAGTTTTTCCAGTGCACGTTTAACCGTCAAATCACGAAATTCATAATCCGACACCGCCAATTCTGGCAACGCGTCCCCAGTATTCAGACGTACAATTTCAATCTTTTCTTCGGGTACAACCGATACAACCGTTTGATTGTCCCAGTTGACCTCGCACCGTTTGGGCAAATCCAATGAAAAGCGTCGCGCCGTATCGGTGGTCAATGCCGCCTTTTTAGGAAAAATAGGCACAGAATTTTCATCAATGACCAAATTGTCAACGACCGTAACCGTATCATACTGTGGTTCATCATCACCGTTTTGGACACACGCCGCCAACGCCACGCATACGCATGCCGCCCCCAGCATTTTGCCCAACCAATTATCGATTACTTTCATTCCGCCTTTCTCCTTTGCTGCACTGCACAATATCAGATATTCATCAATCTTTCAAATTCTGCCAGTGTCATTTCATAAATCGGTTTCTGTGTCGGTGTTGTCAAATCCTTGACCCGTGCATAGTTTTCATTGAACCGATTTATCACCGAAATAATTTCCGGCGTCAATTCGTGTTTCTTGTCCGCCATCAGACGACGACCATATTCGGCAACAAATTCCAATGTGTCCGCCGCAAAAAAACGTCCCACATAGTTTTCAATCGCAATACCGCCCTTTTCCACACAGATGGCCGACATCATCATTGTCATCTGGTTATAAAAGTTTGCCAGTTTTATAAAATTTGCAACTGTTATTGCCATGTTATTCTCTTGCTCCATTTTTCCCTATTATAAAAACTATTGCCCCATCAACGCAAATAAATTATAATGCATTGTATGAGATTTATATACCTGATTTTAATAGCAACTGTCGCGGCATGCGCATCGCCCAATCGTGGCAACATTGATGACGCAACTGTTTTGAATTGGGAGAATGAATCCGTCACGATGGAACAGTTCGTCCGCGATCACAAGGCGTGCCTGGGCGTGAACAAGCCATCGTATATGCCACGCAGCCGTATTTCAAAATTACTTGCCCCAAATCAAAGTGGCCAAATGCCCGACTGGGACGGTCTGTGGGTAACATTCCAATCGAACGAGTACAAAGACACCAGCCAGCGTTCATTACTGTCTGTGCCACGCAATGCAACATCTAAAACCGTCGGTGCATATCGCAAGTGTATGTTTAGACGCGGTTATTTATTGCGTGCCAGTTGATTTTTATTTTTAAGTCCCACGCTTTCAAAACCAACCTTTTTGTGATATAATTGCCGGTATGAAACGGACAATTTGGTTTTGGGTTTATTTTATCGTTGCCATTGTTTTGGCAACCTACTTTTCTGTGCGTGTTATTATGACCAGTATGGGGCGTGGTGACCTGTCCCGCGTGCGCAGCATTTCAATATCTGCGGACATCGCGGACAAGGATATGTCCGCATTGGCCGCGGCCGCCGCGGTTGCACCGGGTACATCGGCACTGACGGTCAATTTGAACCAATTAAATCATCGTGTTGGTGCGGTTGCGGGCGTGCGTTCGTCCGCGGTGCGCCGTTTACCAAATGGTAATTTGGTTGTGCGCGTAAAATTATACCGCGCGGTTGCGCTGTGGACTGATGGTATGAATTATTTTCCACTGTCCGCCGATGGCACGATTGTGAACCAGCCAAGTGACCAGCGCAAGGCCGGCACGGTTCTGTTCCGTGGCACATTACCAAATGATATCAGCGAAATTACAACCGTTGCACATAACCTGATTGGCGATTTGAATTATATGGAATGGATTGAAAACCGCCGCTGGGATTTGGTTACAACCGGTGGCATTACGGTAATGTTGCCTGAAAAGTCCCCCGATGCCGCGATTGCGCAACTGATTGTGTTAAACAAGAATCACCATATTTTGGATCGTGACATCAGTGTTATCGACATGCGCGACGACGCGCGAATATTGGTAAAATAAGAAACTATGAACCTGTTTGATTCGGCTTTTTTATGTCTGGACATTGGCACGTCGGGTGTACGTGGCATGGGCCATCGCGTACGTGGTGGTCGACTGGACAAATCCGCCGTATTCAGTGTGGACAGTTTTGATACCGTTTTCGCGATAAAGTCCGTTATTGACGAACTGGAACGCATGGTTGGCGCACGATTTGACGATGCATATGTCACTGGTAATTTTGGCACGTCTGTTTTTGACATGTCCGCTAAAAGCACAAAATGGAATGGCGAACATAAAATCACCGCATCGGACGTCCGTGCGCAAATCGCACAAATTGATATCCCAGATGGTTACTTTCCAATGCATATCATACCATTGCGATATGATACACCAACGGCACGCAATATGGTGTCTCCCATTGGATACACTGATCGCCAGTTGATATCGGCATTTGGCACAATTATGTACCAACGCGATGCATTTGAACGCGTATCAACAAAACTGCGCCATGCGCATATTCTGCCAAACAGTTTTTATGACCCCCAGTGGTTGCTGAACGCCGCCCTGCGCCAGAAAAAACAGACCGTTATGTTTCTGGATTTAGGTGCTGAATTTACATCTGCGTCCATTTGGACGGATCGTGGGCCGGTATGGCACGCCAAGATTCCATTGGGCGGCACACAAATATCACGTGACATATCAGAAAAATTGCACATCGGATTTGATGATGCCGAACGTATCAAACGTGCGGTCGCGTGTTTGTATCCCAAGGAAATGGACAGATTTACCCCCGCCGACACCGCATACGAATTTTCACGTGGCGACGTAAACGATATATTCTTGCCACATATGGTTGAAATTGCATCGCAAATTGCAAACGCGTCCAGTGGTGCGATTGCAAAATACCACCCAACAAAAATCATTCTGACGGGTGGTGGCGCAATGACTGATGGCGCAACAGAATTTATTGAGAACGCATTTTCAATACCAACCGAAAACATCGGCGGCGATGCATCGGTACGCGCCCTGTCCGCATTTATTTGGAATGCAGAGGCCGCCCATCGTGGTGCATATCTGGCGCGGCACGAC
>JAUNMD010000066.1 GCA_030531915.1 Pseudomonadota bacterium | reverse complement strand
TCACCACGATTGACGGTAAAGTCAATGTCGCGCACGATGACACGCGGGCCATACGCGATGGTCAAATTCTGGGCTGTGATAAAAGGTTCGCCGTTTTTACGCATTTCGTTTATATGTCCAACCAATTAAATATCAGTGTCAGAATCGCCGTGACAACGATACACCACACAATACTGTACACCACCGCGCGTGTTGTCGCGCGACCAATTCCATCGGCACTGCGTTGCGTGTTCAGACCGCAATAGCACCCGCAAATCGCAATGACCCAACCGTATACCCAACCGTGCAATACACCGATTGCAAAGTTATTAAACGTAATCCATTCGAACGTCATTTTCCAATATTCGGTCATGGACACATTCATCAGCGTCATTGCAATGCACGCGCCACCCAATATACCGACAATGTCCGCAATGATGGTCAGTATCGGCATCGTAATCGTCAACGCCAGCACGCGTGGCAATACCAAAAAATCCATCGGTCGTACACCCATTGTGCGCAATGCGTCGATTTCCTGATTTACCTGCATAGAACCGATTTCGGCGGCGTATGCCGCACCGGTGCGTCCCGACATAATAATACCAGTCATAATCGCGCCCAAAATACGTGTTGTCGCAATCGCCAACAGGGCGGCAACATAAATTTCTGCACCAAACATTTCCAACTGCATCACACCGACAAAGGCGATAATGACACCGATCATAAAACTGATTAAACATGCAATCGGCACGGCGCGAATCCCCGCCTTTTCCAGTTCGCCCCACAAATCAATTTGGCGAAACACCGCGCGCCCGCGCATTGCGCGACCAACACTGGCAAATACCGCACCACAGAATTGTAATCCATCGCGTACATGCGCCGCCATACGCAGCGTGTAATCGCCCACGGAATCACAGATGTTTTGTGCCCAAGATGTTATTTTTGACTGCTGCATTTTCCTACATTTGAATGGTTAAATTTTATAATAATTTGCGCACCTAAGTCAAACATAAAAGATTTGACAATTCTCCCACACACGCGCAAAATATCACGCATGAAGAATAACGAATACAAAACAAATGTTATGCGCGTTCTGGACGCACATAAAACACCGTATAACCATTATTGCTATGCGGATACGCCGGCATTGTCGGGCGTTGATGTCGCGGCGGCATTAAACCAAAATCCGCATCAAGTGTTCAAGACATTGGTTACGGTTGCACGTTCAAACAAGTATTATGTTTTTATGTTGCCGGTCTGTGCCGAATTGGATTTGAAACGTGCCGCATTGGCGGTCGGGGAAAAGGCGATAGATATGCTGCCGATGCGCGAATTATTGCCACTTACGGGCTATGTCCATGGCGGGTGCAGTCCGATTGGTATGAAAAAACAGTTTCAGACGGTCGCCGATGCGTCCGCAAATAGTTTTGACACGATTATTTTCAGTGCCGGCAAAATAGGTTATCAGGTAGAGGTCGCGCCCGCCGCATTGGCAAAAATAATTCCACTGAAATTCGCCGAAATCTGTGCCTAGCCACAATTCTCTATCTATGCCCTAAACAGGCGGACATTATACAACTATTTTGATTTCTGATCATAATAGCAATCAACACTCAATCGGTACTTGCCAATGGTGTTGGTTTTCAGGTTACCGTCTTCTTGCACTTTGTGCGAATATGAATCGCCTTTTTCCATATAACAACTGCTCTGGCCAGCATTGCTGCCAGGATCGGATGTTCCGTATGACAGCAATAAATTCTTGTCTTGTGCGTCTGGGCATCTGTTGCAGGGCGGAACATATAATGTTGATGAACCTTCTTTACTCACTATTGCTTTGGGGCCATTCATATAATAGCCCGCTTTACAGCGATACAATGTTGTTGTAATGCATTTGCAGTTGTCTCTGTCCAATGTTTTGTTCGTCATTATCTGATAGTTGGCATTCTTTACATCCATCCATCGTGGTAACCCAATGAAGCACGCCAGATTACATTCGCTCTCCTTTTCACATTCATAGTATGTAAAATTACACGGTGAAGTTGATTCATCAGCCGTTCCGATTTTCCTAGTAAGTGTATAGCCACTGGGGCATGAAACGCAGGAATATGCCTTTACATTGCCATAGGTTGAATTGCCACCATAACATGCCGTTGTATACTGATTACCCAAACAAGAACTATAATCATTTACGGCCGATACAAATGATAATCCGCATCCCTTATCCATACAATCCAGAAATAGGTTGATCAATATCAATTTTTCCGTCCACGGCCATTGCGGCGGTTGTGCCGGTGGCGCAAATCAACAGAAAAAATACACGCGACATACTGTGAAACATTTCAGCCAATCCTTGGCATCAATTATAACAAAAAAGATTGGTTGATGCTAGTGTCGATTTAGCACACCATTAAAGAACCCCAGAATGTCATTTTGGACATCGGCATAATTCGTATCCAACAGTAATTCATGCCGCGCGTGCGGGTAAATGATCAGCGTCAGATTATTCATATTCTGGCCCTGATACACGCGATACAGTGACCGCGCCAATCGGGCGTTCATACTGACTATGTCGCGGTTGCCACTGATAATCAGTAACGGGATTTTACGATTTGCCACCCCTGGCAAATGCATCAGATTACGAAACAGCGAATAATAAAATCCATATGAAAAATATTTCGCGCGCAGTGGGTCTGCATCGCGCAGGGCAACCTGATGTGCGTCCCGTGTCAGGTATCGCGCGGCGTTGCGTCCGCGTATTGGTAAAAACAGTTCGATGGCGCGTGCTGGCGCGTTTGCGCCAAATATGCGTTGCCCAATCCACGCCATCGCTGTTCCCAACCCCAGCATACTGCGCGGGTATCGTGCCGAACCAGACATACACACGCCCGCCGCACACAGGTCTGATTCTTGCAAAATACGTTGGGTGATAAAACTGCCATAACTGTGGCCAAAAACAAATACGGGTAAATTGTATTTCTGGCTCAGGTATTTCAGAATTGCCAATTCGTCAGAAACAATGTCCATAAATAAATCGGCACTGCACCCCACGCGACCAATGTTTTGCGCGTCGCCCGCGGTGCGACCGTGACCACGATGGTCATCGCCAAACACGATATAGCCGTTCTGGTTCATATATTGGGCAAATCGCGCATATCGTCCGACGTGTTCGTCCATGCCGTGAATAATCTGAACCACGCCAATGGGCCGCCGAACGTTGTCCCACAACGTACAGCGCAGCCGCATTCCGTCACTGGCAATCAATGTTTGTGTAATCATGTGCGTGTGCCTCTTGGGCACGATGATACAGGAATATACGCCCCCTGAACAATAGGTATGTATTCTGGGGGCGGGCGCGAACTATGCGTTCTCGCCCGCGATTGTGCCACTGGCCCACGCCCAGTGCAGGTTGAATCCGCCCAAATCGCCCGCGATGTCAATAACCTCGCCCGCAAAGAACAGGCCGCTGCGCAATTTTGATTCCATGGTGCGTGACGATATCTGATCTGTGGCGACACCACCACGGACAACCTCTGCACTGCGCAGACCGTGGTATTTATACGCATCACGTGCAATGATAATGTGTTGCGTGCGTTCTGCAATTTGGCGCAGGTCTGTGTCGCGAATGTCGGCAATATTACGCACATCGCCACCCGCAATCCACTGGGCCACGCGTGCGGGCATATATTGCCCCAGAATTGTTGCTACGTTTTTGCGTCCATCGGTGCGCTTTGCATGCGCCAGTATGTCAAATGTGTTTGCGTTCGGCATCAGGTTTATAATCCAATCCGCATCTGGGTTGCGCACGGTCGCACGATACACCGCCGGCCCGCCAATCCCAACATGTGTGAATAACATATCGTCCGCAATTACATCGCGCCCAATGGTAATTTCAACCGGCAACGATACGCCCGCCAGTGTGTCTGGGAATGCGCCCGTTGCAATCGCGCACAGGGCGGGGCGCATGGGAACTATTTTATGACCAAAATGTTTTGCAATTTTGTACCCAACATCGCTTGTCCCCAGTGTTGGGAATGACACACCACCCGTTGCCACAATCACAGACGTCGCCCCATAATCACCAGACGCGGTGTGAATGATAAATTGCCCGCCTGTAAAATCAACGGATTCCACGGCATCATTTTGAATGATTTTCGCGCCGCGCGCATCCGCCATCAATGCGTCAATAATCGCGCCCGCACCATCGGCACAGAAATATTGCCCCGCGCTTTTTTCCGTCCATGCAATATTATGCCCGCGCGCCCAATCCAACACATCATCACATGATACGCGCGCCAATGGCCCACGGACAAAGTCCGGATTTTCACCAAAGTAACGATTGCGCCCAACAGCGGCATTTGTGAAATTGCACCGTCCACCACCAGATACCGCAACCTTGCGCAATGGGACGTCGCCCATATCAATCACCGCCACACTGCGCCCACGCGCCAGTGCCGCATGCGCCGCCGCCATACCTGACGCGCCCGCACCAATAATCATAACATCGTATTTTTTCATAATGATTATTTTATCGCGGTGCGCCAAAAAAATCCATGGCAAAAATAAACCGTCCATTTGGACGGTCTATTTTGTTTTACCACGATGTGTATCCGGCGTTACATGTACGTACGCATTTCTTGCGACTTGCGTCCCACTTTTCCGTACCGGTTTCATCTGAATACCCAACGACGCTGCAAATTGGCTGGCATTCGTTGTCTTCCAGATTGTACATCTCGCCCTGATACATGCACGATGCGATTTCGCATTCGCGGACATAGCTGCTGGCGGCAACTTCGCCATCAACCGCGAACTTGTTACGACATACACCACATGGTTTCGATGCATCGCGGCTGTCAACCAAATCTGGATCATTGGTGTAACCCGCATCGCAATACGTTGCCACACATTTGCCCCACTGGTTTGCAACGTGATCCCATTCCTTGACGCCTGTGCCGTGTTCAACGGTGCACGGTTGCTGGTCAGATACGCACGCATTGGACGAAATGTGGAATCCTTCCTCGCATTCCTTGATGGTGCATACGCCGAATGCCTGCAACTTTGCGTCCCAACGTTTTTCTGCGGACACTGCATTTGGTGCTGTGCATTCCTGAACATCGTATTCGCAACTCTGGCCGTTCGGGTGATAGTTCACTTCGCACGACGCAACGATACAGTTGCCGGTCTTTTGATAGGTCAGTGCGTGTTCACGATTACATGGTTCGCACTTGCCATCTATCATTTCAAAGTCCCC
>JAUNMD010000065.1 GCA_030531915.1 Pseudomonadota bacterium | reverse complement strand
CTGGGGCGACGGCAGTGCATACGAAAAAATCACCAAGAATGATACCACCGCCCAAACCATCAGCCATACATATGCCACCGCGGCGGCGTACCATATTAAAATCGGTGGTAAAGCCACCGCGTATTCAACCGATGAATGGACTGCGGTAATCAGCTTTGAAGAGCCGTACGATTCAGCCAGTAACTACTACAAATTAGCCGGCATTTCGGGCAATCTGGGTGCGATATTTCCAACACTAGCGGACGGCAGCCAACCACGGTTTAACAGGACGTTTATGTATTGTGAGAATTTGGCTGGTGAAATTCCAGAAAACTTGTTTACAGGAATATCTGGTGCTCCGATCAAAAGCATGTTTGATAGCACGTTTTTCGGTTGTAGCAGTCTGACGGGCAGTATTCCGGCAGGATTGTTTTCTGGCATATCTGGTAAACCGGCCACAAGTATGTTCGCCTACACATTCAATGAATGCAGTGGTCTGACCGGCAGTATCCCAGAAAACCTATTCGCGGGGATTTCTGGTGCCCCAGCCAGCTCTATGTTCGTAGGCACATTCCATAGTTGCAGTGGTCTGACCGGCAGTATCCCAGAAAACCTATTCGCGGGGATTTCTGGTGCCCCAGCCAGCGTTATGTTCAGAATCACATTTAATGGATGCAGTGGTCTGACTGGCAGTATCCCAGCAAACCTATTCGCGGGGATATCGGGCGCACCCGCTGCAAATATGTTTGACGGGACGTTTGGTAGGTGCACTGGTCTGACGGGCGAAATTCCTGCGGGATTGTTTTCTGGCATATCTGGTGCCCCAGCCAGCTCTATGTTCAATGGCATATTTTATCGTTGCAGTGGTCTGACGGGCGAAATACCGTTGGGGTTATTTGGTAATTTATCTGGCACGTTACAAAACAATATGTTTACCCATACATTTAATGGGTGCAATGGCCTGACCGGTAAATCAGCACGTAATCCAGATGGGACATACCTGTATAATGTGTTCCCGTCAGCGACATCATCACAGGTTGGCAGTATGTACTATGGCGTTACAGGTTTGTCAGATTACGCCAGTATCCCAAGCGCATGGAAGTAACCCCGAGACACCCCGTCCTGCGGACCCCCCCAAGGAATCGCCCACAAAATTTATCAATTTTGCGGGGGCCGATGGGGGGGGAACTTTTACTTTTGAAACTGGCGTTCCAGATTCTGAAAATTGACCAGTTGTTCGCGCATAAATGCCAGTTTTTCCAGATTGTTATTCTCGCTCTTGATGTTCTGGGGTTTTGTGCGCAGGTCGTCGGCTGCCTTGATAAAGCGTTTCAGCCATACGACCATAATGCGGTATTTCATAATGTCGCGCAGGTTGTCGTTCTTTGCGCTGGGCATAGACCACAGATTCTTGGCATGCATTTTGGTGTACACGTCATAGACCTGTTTGAATATGTTCAATTCAATCTGTAACGATGCGAATATGTCGCGATAGATAAAACGGTATCCGGCCTCTGCAAAATCAATGAATGACAATTTACTGGTGTCGGGGTCATACAGGACGTTACCCGCGTTCAGGTCGCAATGTGACCACGCCATACGTGTTGGGTATTCAAATGTGCCGATTTGGTCGCGAATGCGCGCCATTTGGATTACTTCGTTCTTGGTGAACCAATTCGACATCTTGGTTTCAATAAAGTTGTCCAAGCGGTTGAATTTTAATTCTTCGGCGATTTTGTGCATTTCTATGTCGCCAATCGGCATGGATTCATTCATGTCGACCAGAAAACTGCCCAAACTGTTGATGATTTCAAAACGCTGGCGACGTGATAATTTGCGGTACAGGTCGCGACCCAGTGGTTGACCGGGGGCGCGTTCTTCCAGAATCTGGTATTCATCATCGTTGATAAAGCGCATTTCGGGCACGTTATACAGTGGGTTGCCGACGGCGCGAATGCGGTCAATGGCGGTTTGGGTCTTGTGCTGTTTGGCCAACCATGCGTCCATCGCGGCCTGACCCATGTTGGGCAGTGGGCGTTTCAGCACGAAATCTTTGCCGTAATACACCGCGTATGTTTCCCGACCATGATTCAATGATTTAATCTTTACCATCACAGCACCCGCGATTTCTTTAATAAATCAATGATTTCACGTTGCGTGCGCAACAGGCATGCTGACATGTATTGTATGTATTCTTTGTGATTGCCGGCGGCCTTGGCGGCGATGGCATCTTTGTATTTCTGTTTGTCCGAACGTTGGTTAAACACGATTGGACGATAGCCACCCTGAATCAGCAACCAATTCATAATCAGGCGCGCTGTGCGTTTGTTAAAGTCATCAAATGGCTGTAACATAATCAGGTCATAGTGTGCGTTAAACGCGCGTGTCAATGTGCATTCGTTGCGGTTGTTGAACTTGTACACGATTTCGTTCAGTTTTGATGGAATCTCTGACGATTCTGGGGCGTGAATGCGATTGCCGTCAACGTACAGTTCCAGAACCTTGGACGTGTTGCGAAACAGACCGCCCTGAATTGGTGTGCCGGTGCACAAAACGCTGTGCAGTTTGCAGATTTCAGGAATATCAATAATTGTATCGGGATTATCAATGACGTAATCGTATGCCGTGCCCAGATTCTTCATACTGTTGTAATCCAGATATGGCAACTGTTCACGCGATGGCACGTAAAATAATGTGCGCGGTTCGGTGTATGACAGTTCGTGACGCAGCCAGTTGATGTTATTCAACCGCTTGTGCGTGTCCGCCCCAGATAACATGTTGGTTATCTGTTGCCGGTTTTCTTCGATACGAATTTTATAATTTTGTGTCTTTGTCATGTAATCACCCGTATTGATAATATAGCCCAGAAAATTATTTTGTCAAGTGTTTGCGGCGTTGGGGATTTGGTAAAATCTGTGCAAAAAAGTCAAAAAATCGTGTTGCGAGTGCGGTCTTTTTGGTTTATGGTATGCCTGTTGTATCAAAGGCAAGGGGAAAAGCACAAATGTTAAAGAAATTTTTGGTCTTGGTGGCGTTGTCTGTGCCGATGACGGCCATCGCCGCAGGCAAGGCAAAGAAAGAAGAACCGGTTGTACACCTGACCGATGAACAGATTTATGAACAGTTGCAGAAATTTGCGCTGGTGTTTGATGTCGCGCGCGACAGTTTCGTCGAAGAGGCCGATGAAAAAAAGATGTTAGAGGCCGCAATGAACGGTATGTTGGGCGCACTTGACCCACATTCGTCGTATTTGTCGGCGGACGATTTGAAAGAATTTAACGACAAATCGTATGGCGAATTTGGGGGCTTGGGCATTCAGGTTACCAGCGACCGTGGCGCAATTCGCGTTATATCCCCAATCGACGATACCCCCGCGGCCAAGGCGGGCATCAAGGCCGGCGATTATATCACCAGCATTGATGGCGAACTGGTGTTTGATATGACCTTGAATCAGGCGGTAAAAAAGATGAAAGGGCGTCCGGGGACAAAGGTGAAACTGACCATTTTGTCCGATGGCAAAGATGCACGCGACGTTACATTGAAACGCGCGATTATCAAGGTGAAATCGGTCAAGTTTGATGACAAGACGATTGCCGATGCGGACGATGATTCGAATGAAAAAATCGGCTATATTCGTATTTCGGACTTTGGTGCGACGACGGCCAAAGAATTTCGCAATGCGATTGAAAAGTTGGAAAAGAAAAACGTCATTGGTTATGTGATTGACGTGCGTAATAACCCGGGGGGCTATCTGACGGCGGCGATTGATGTTGCAGACGCGGTTTTGGACGGTGGCGAAATTGTGTCGACACGTGGCAAAGATGCGGCAGACATTGAACGCGCCATGGCGAAATCGGGTGATATGACGGGTGGTAAACCAATCGTTGTGCTGATAAACCATGGGTCGGCATCGGCGTCTGAAATTGTCGCGGGCGCATTACAGGACAATGGGCGTGCGTTGGTCATGGGATCGCAAAGTTTCGGCAAGGGCAGTGTGCAACAGCAAAAACCACTGGGCGACGGAACGGCGATTCATATTACAATCGCGCGCTATTACACCCCCAGCGGACGTTCAATCCAGAACGAGGGAATTACCCCAGACGTAGAGGTTTTGCAGAGCAAGGTTGAAACCATTGAACGTCGTGAAAGTTTGTATTCAGAGGCGTCTTTCAAAAATGCGTTAAAGAATGAAAACGCAAAAAAGAAGGCAGACAAGAAATCCGATGATGACGAAGAGGTCGAGTTGTCTGACGAAGAAAAAGATGCCCAAGATTACCAGTTGCAACGTGGTATGGACATGGTGCGCGCAATGTCAAAGTTAAAAACACGCGCGGCAACATGTGACGGTACATCGGACGAAAAGCCCACAGATGCGACGGACACGCTGAAAAAATTAGAAAATAAAAAGAAATAAAAAACGGGGCGTTGCCCCGTTTTTTTGCCACTGTTTATTACCGCTGTTTTGTGGTTGTTGGGTGGTACGTGCGGTTGGCACTGAATTTTTCCATTGCCAATAATGTACGTGCAATCGCGCTGGATTGATTGCCGGTGACGTGTACTGTGATTTTTACGCCCGCGGCGGCCGCGCGTGCCAATTCGGCCAATGCGGCGCGCGCATTGTCGGTCAGTGTGGCGTCTGGGCAATTTACATAGACATCAATACGTGGGCGATTCCAATCGCGTGCAATTTTCCAATTTGTTGGAATTACGTCCATAAATCCGCCACTTAAAACGTCACGCGCGTCGGCGATGGCATCTTTGATACGGCGCACAAATGCGGCGTTTTTCATTTTTGTTTTGCTGGCAAATGAATCTAAAATATAAATGTCAGTGCCACGGACAAAGTTGTCATTGCGTGTCAATGGATTCTCGGTTTTTGCGGGCGTAACGCCGGCAAACGCTGTGTCCAGAAACGACCCTGGGCAAATCTCTATAATATTTCCGTTTTTCATAATCGATACCTCTGTGGACTTCATATTGGGGGACGTAGTGTAATACAAAATATGAATTTTGTCAATATTAAATGTAAGTATAATCTTGCCTTGGATTAAAAATCGCGGTATGATTTCGCCAGAAATAAAACAAAAAACGTACACAAGGGAAAGGTATCATGGCGAATTTAATTGTTGATGGAAACTGGGCTGCGGCCGACGTTGCATACAGATGTGTGGACTTTGCCGCAATTTACCCCATCACCCCCAGCAGCACTATGGGTGAATTGGCGGACGAATGGTCGTTCCAGCACAAGAAAAACATATGGGGTGCAATTCCACAGATTATCGAAATGCAGTCCGAGGGTGGGGCGGCCGGCGCAATGCATGGTGCGTTGCAGATGGGTTCGCTGGCAACGACATTCACCGCGTCACAGGGATTGTTGCTGATGATTCCAAATATGTACAAAATCGCCGGCGAACAGACACCGTTTGTTATGCATGTGGCGGCGCGCGCATTGGCAACACATGCGTTGTCAATCTTTGGCGACCACAGTGACGTTATGTCTGTGCGCAGTACTGGGTTCGCGTTATTGTCCAGTCATAATGTGCAACAGGCGTCTGATATGGCGGCAATCGCGCATGCGGCGACGTTGCGCGCACGTGTGCCGTTCTTGCATTTCTTTGATGGTTTCCGTACCAGTCACGAAGAATCCCGTCTGGACAGAATCAGCGATGATGTGTTACGTGAAATGATTCCAGACGATTTGGTTTTGGAAAATCGCGCCCGTGGTATGACGCCCGATGCCCCAACGATTCGTGGTACGGCGCAAAATCCCGATGTGTA
>JAUNMD010000064.1 GCA_030531915.1 Pseudomonadota bacterium | reverse complement strand
TACTGTAAATTTCCCCTTCGCCCCCCTTGGTAATTTCGACAAAGGCAAAGAAATCTTCGGCCGCAAATGGGTCTGTCTGCTTGCATGCGCGCACAGTGATATTCAGTTTTTCGAACGTCGCATCACGCCCAACGGGAATTTGCACGGTTTGTGTTTTGCCGGCGGCCTTGTTCATAACGCGCAATGTCGCCACATCACGATTTACATACGCGTGCGCCCCCGACGCAACGGTGCACAATAAAAATACGGACAAGAATTTCAAAATTGTTTTCATACTGATTATGATACATTCGGGCATTTATAATGTCAAATTGATAAAAAACAAAAATACCGCCGATGGCGGTATTTTTGAATTTACAAAATGATTCATGCAAATTATTTTGCGTTCTTTTCCGCAGACGCCGCCGCCAAATCTTCGACGATACGCGCCTTTTTGCCGGACAAACCGCGCAAGAAGAACAATTTTGCACGACGAACACGACCGATACGAACCTTTTCGATTTTTTCAATCGCTGGGCTGTACAGTGGGAATTTACGTTCCACGCCAACACCATAAGATTCGCGGCGTACTGTGAACGATGCATTGTTACCAGTACCACCATCGCGCGCAATAACAACCCCTTCGAAAACCTGAATACGGAATTTATCGCCATCTTTGATTTTTACAGATACTTTCAGTGTATCACCCGCTTTGAAATCAGGGATAACCTTTTCACCTTTCAATTTAGCGATTTGCGCTGCTTCGATTTTTTTAATAATGCTCATTTTTCATTTTCCTTTATTAAATCCGGACGACGTTCTTGTGTTATCGCGTCCGATTGTTGTTTCCGCCACCGTTCGATATTGCCGTGGTGACCGGACAGCAGGACTTCTGGGACTTTACGTCCACGCCATGCCGACGGGCGGGTGTATAACGGCCATTCCAGCCCCCCGATTTCGAAACTCTCGTTCGCGGTGGATTCAGCACCACCGTGCAGGACATTATCTATCAAGCGAACGCAACTGTCAACAAAAACTTGGGCGGCAATTTCCCCGCCGGACAGTATATAATCGCCGATTGATAATTCCATTATATCATATTCTTCGATGATTCGTTGATCAATTCCTTCGTATCGTCCACACAATAATGTATATGTCGCATCCGCGTCGGCGGCAAATTCACGCACCATATGTTGGTTCAAACGCGGCCCACGTGGCGAAAAGTATATGATTTTGCCGCGATTTTTCACAGAATCAATCGCCGCACCCAATGCGTCGGGGCGCATAACCATGCCCGCGCCACCACCGAATTGTTCGTCATCAACACTGCCATAATTATTTATGGCAAAATCACGAATATTTATCGCGTCATACGACCACACACCACGTTCCAACGCGCGGCCAACGACACCACCGGCCAGCGTGCCTGGGAACATTTCTGGAAAAATGGTCAGTATGTTAAAGTGCATTTCTTTTAACGCTGTTTTTGTTTTTTATTGCAATTCTGCCACACCTGCAATGTATTGCGATGCGACATTTGCTGTCTGACCGCGCCATTGCACCAGATATACTCACCGGTGCATTTCATACCCGCCGTGGCCAAATTCGGACACGTTGCGTCCAACGGAATAATACGACGGCCATGCACATCAACCGGATATGTCATAAACTGGTCACATGTATAAACGCACGAACACCATAAATCACCATTTGACGACTGGGTCAGGCGACGTGGGACATACGCGTCTTCGGTATCCATACGGACAAAAGTACGTGGTAACATCTTAACGTCCTTTAACTTTTTTATATCTACAATTCGCGCACAGGTTCTGGGCAATCGTCGCATTCATACGCGCCACCGCGCTGTTGTTAAATTCAGCAACACGCACGACGACATCGTCATGCAGACGCGTCACGGCATATTCGTGCGCCCAACTGCGTTCCAGATTCAGAACAGGGCAATCACCAAAATCCCACGCACATTCTGTTTTTATCTTTTTGCCAATACCGGCAAAGTTCACTTTTACAATAGCCATAATTATTTAACCACTATGATTTTTTCATTCAAATCAACGTTTGCACCAATAAATGACACCATGTCGCCGTTTTCCAGTTCGATAATATCACCCGCACCGTAATTCTGGAAACACACCACACGACCGATATTTTCACCATCACGCATAACCGTAAAGCCAATCAGGTCGGATTGATAATATTCGTCCGCACCCAGTTTCGGCAACGCATCGCGCGATATAAACAGTTCTGTGCCGCGTAACGTTTCCGCCGCATTGCGGTCGGCAATGCCATCAATTCGTGCAATTATAACATCAGACGTCGGATTCAGCCGACGCACAAAATGAAACTCGCTGGATTTGAATTTTGAACACAACACATCAAAATGTTTGAAATCCATCGGATTTTCAGAATAGGTCTGAACGCGAACCTCGCCCCGAATGCCTTGGGGGGCGACAATTTTTCCAACCAAGATTTTTGATGTGTCATTCATAACAAATTACCGAATGCGCCCGACATTGCGGGCGCATTTATAAAAAGCAAAATTATTCTGCTGTGGCCTCTGTCGCTGCGTCAGCTGGGGCTTCCGCGGCGGCTTTTGCTGCTGCTTCGGCGGCTGCCTTTTCTTCGGCAATCTTGGCCAACTTTTCGGCTTTGTCTTTAATCTTCATCTGTGTTTTTTCAGATTGCAGATTTTTCTTTGTCTGAACTGGGATTGGTTTCTTTTCTGCCAAACCAGCATTTACCAAGAAACGATAAACGCGATCAGATGGTTTTGCACCCTTGGCAATCCAAGATTTAACCTTTTCAACGTCCAAAACAACGCGTTTTTCATTGTCGCGTGCCAACATTGGATCGTATTTACCAACAGTTTCCAAAACATTGCCGGAATTACGGGCATTGCGAGAATCTGTAACAACGATGTGATAATATGGACGTTTTTTTGCGCCGAAACGTGCCAAACGAATAACAGTTGCCATAATTTTGCTCCTTAGTATTTCTAACTGTTTGCCCACACAGAAAAACCACCATCAAAGACAAAAACTTGTCGGTTGATGTTCCACACGCATACCGCGTACTGGATTTATATAAATGGCAATCTGTTGGGATTTGCAGGGCTATTATGAATCAAAAATTATCAAAAGTCAAATTATTATTGATTTGGTCTGGACAACCAGACAAATTTATTATAGAATCTGCACCGTTGAACCATTGCGGGCGTAGTATAATGGTAGAACGAAAGCTTCCCAAGCTTTAGGCGAGGGTTCGATTCCCTTCGCCCGCACCAGAAATTAAATCGGCATCTTGCCGATTTTTTATTTGAACAAAAAAACGCGCCATTTAGGCGCGTATGTTATTTGCTTTCACCAACTGGGATTTGCAACAGTTGCTTTGGGTATATCAAGTTTGGATTTTCAATATTATTGCGTTCGGCAATAATGCTGAATAACACACCACGACGCAGGAAATTACGTGCAATAATCCACAGGCAATCGCCACGACGAACCGTGTAATATGTATTATCGTCGCCGGTCATTTCTGGCATTGTAAATGTATGACCAACCTGTGCCACCGTGCGACCATCACCATCGTGCAGACGCACCGTCAGCGTGTATTCTTTGCCTGTTTCCAATTCGCCAACGTCCGCCCCCAGACCAAAGTGTTTGTGGTCTGACACGCGTGCAAAGCCCAAATATTTATTGTTCAATGACAGCGATACGCGCAAACGAGGCAACGCATCACCGGTTACAACAATGCGCCCCGTGTCCAAGTAATCAATTTTTGACACGACCAAATCGCCATCCGCCAACTGTGATGGGGCTTGCAACATTGTGCTGCCGTC
Source organism: Pseudomonadota bacterium (assembly GCA_030531915.1). GTDB lineage: Bacteria > Pseudomonadota > Alphaproteobacteria > Rs-D84 > Rs-D84 > Enterousia. The sequence continues at coordinate 1,995 of JAUNMD010000064.1, read as the reverse complement.
GCGCGTCATCAGCAACGATACTGAATGTTTGTACCCGTGTGGCGAAACATAAACAAATACGTTTTCTGTGGATTTTGTGCCATCATCCGCACCAACCAGCGAGATAGTATAGTTACCGGCATCAAACACGCGCGCAGGTGCATAAACAAACTCGCCATCGGAATCAGTACGTTCTGTGGCGACACTTTTACCATTGATTACGATTGATATATTCTGGTGTGGCAACCAACGCCCCGCAACAACGATAGAACCCGCCGGTTCAATACGAACAATGTCAAACGATGGGACGGTGTTTTCGTCAACGGTCTGGACAACTGGTTCTGGGACAGATGGCACAACCACAACCTGTGTTGTTGTGTTATTTGCGCGAACAAACAGAACCCAAATCGCAACAAAGATTACAAAGATTGCGCACAAAATCGGAAACCAATACGCGCGCAAACCACTGCGTGAATTGCGCGCAGTACGCGCCGATGTCGCCGCCGTCTGAATTTCCACGTCATTGCGTGGGGCGGGGCGCGCAAAGATATTCAATGTCTTCAAGAAACGTCTGGCAAAATTGCGACGATTTTCCATCCAGTTATTCTGCTGGGCGATTGCATCATTTATCAAATCATCTGTGCTGCGCTTTGTTTTGCCGATATTAGTTGGCTTTTGATTGCTTTTTGCCATGTGTAATCTCCTGAAACGTTTGGAATTAAAACTTTGGACAAATTATTGCAAATAATCTTTCTTTGTCAACTCAAATATGATATAATCAGACCAGATTTTGGGGGAGACTATGAAGAAACTAGGCATTATGACGACCGGCGGTGATTGTTCCGGTCTGAACACAGTTATTCAGCGTTTGACGCGTGGCGCGCACCTGCGCGGGTGGCAGGTTTTGGGTATTTTGGATGGCACAGATGGTCTGTGCACAACACCCCCCCGTGTCATAGAATTAAATGACGACACTTTGCCGATTGAAAACGCACGCTTGGCGGGCAGTTTTCTGCATAACGGCCACGCCGGTGCAATGAATTTTGAAACCGCGGCAGAGGGCGGCAAACTGGACAATTTCAACAAGAGATTGCGTAAATCATTACAGGAATTAAAACTGGACGCACTGATTCTGATTGGTGGCAACGGCAGTTTGTCGTTGGCGTGGTGCAATCGCGCAATCTATGCAGACCTGCAACTGATTTGCATTCCAAAAACAATTGATTTGGACATGCCACTGACCGACCGCACGGTTGGATTCAGCACCGCGGTTCAGCAACTGACGTCTTTCTGTGACCAGTTGATGTTGACCGCGCGCAGCCACCATCGCTGGTTTGTTGTGCAATCCATGGGACGCGATTGTGGTGCGTTGGCACTGCATGGTGGCATTGCCGCCGGTGCAGAGGTTATATTGATACCAGAAATCAAATTCGATTTGGATTCTGTTATCACGCATATAAAACACGCCTCCACGGATTACGGCATTATCGTTGTGTCAGAGGGGGTGCATCTGCGTGGGCATTCGGGGCGTCCCGCCGATATTATTTCGCGCAAATTGACCGCCGCGGGTATTGCAAATCGCGCCGTATTCCCAGAACACACCCAGCGCGTTGGCGACACAACGGCATGCGACCGCATTTTGGCGGTACGATTTGCAGATTGCGCATTGCACGCGATTGATAACAATGAAACATATGTTATGACGGCACTGGACGGAAACGACGTTAAAACTGTCAGTTTGTCTGATTTCTTTGACGCCGGCGAAATCGTCGATGATCCAAAAATCCCAGGGCTGAAAACATCAGACGCATTCGTCGCACCCGACGATCCATTATTGGACGTCGCCCACCACATGGGAATTTATATCGGTGAAGTAAAATAAATAAACGCGCCATTGGCGCGTTTTTTTTAGTGAGTTAGTGATAAAGTGACAGAGTGATACAGTTTGTCTATGCATATATTTGAACTTTGCACTTTGAACTCTGAACTTTGAAAAAACGGGGCATTTGCCCCGTT
>JAUNMD010000063.1 GCA_030531915.1 Pseudomonadota bacterium | reverse complement strand
GGGGTTGTCCAATTTCAAGTGGAGAATCAACCTGCATCAAGTCAAGATCGCAACGTTCTGCCGCAGAACACATTGAACAATGGGTAGCGTAAACGAGCGCAACCGCGACGCATGTTAGTCTACAGTTTTTCATGATCGGTTATCTCCACTTGAAATCGACTTAAACTCACATGTCGAGTTTAAGCATTACGGCTTTCCACTTATTCAGCATCGTAATAACAAATGTGGACGGCTGCTTCAGATGTAGAGGACAAATACGTCCCTACTACTCCCGATACCTGCACTGTCGCGTACCCTCCAAGTCCAAATCCAGTACGGGGGGTAGCAGGCCCCATCGGATCAATGACATCCACCTCCCAGAGGTCAGGACACCAGTCCATGCAAACCGATCTCTTTGGTAACGACATCGATTGAGCAGCCTTACTCAAGACCCCTGATGTCGGCACATCAAAATTCTCTTTCCCTGTACGTGTTCGGAGGACACCAATAAACGATGAACTCGCAACTGTATGCCCAAAGACCGGCCAAAAGGTGGGAGTATCGGCATCGTACCTGGTATCACCTCTCAATAGAAATGTCACACCATTACAGATCCTAGAAGGCATCTCTCCAGAAAACATCTTGCTATCAGTTTCTGTTCCTGAATAACATGTACCTCCCATCAAACTTATCCATTGACCATTTGTTAACGGATACAAACTCATATAAAAAGGTTTTGAGATTGTGACGTTTCTTCCATAATGCTTGCTTCTATAGAATTGTCGATACGTACCTGCCTCAACACGTTGAAACACCATGTGCGTTGTTTTATAGACCGTCTGGTCCCATCCACCGCTTGGGGTGGTATCGGTATACTCGATTACCCCATTCGACAGATTCACCACCATATACTTCTTCACCATTTCAACCGCCTTTACGCGAATAGAAACGCGGGAACTCCGATACCCTTTGGGCAGATCCGCATCCGCGTTCCAGACAAGCCTATGCGTACCTGGAGTCGCCGAGACGGGATTTCCCACCTCCGGGCTACCCTCAATGTTGACGGTCTTGACCGTCATGTTCGTTCCTCCGACTTTGTCGACGGCCGAAACAATCAGCTGATAAGTCGTACCGGCATTCCCAGACAACGTACAACCGATATCGACCAAACCATTCCACGGGTACCGTTGCCGTGCTGTCACGTCCGTCACTTCGGCACCTTTCAATACCATTGTTCCAATCATCATTCCAACGATTACAATAACGGCATTCTTTGCATTCATTTTCTTTCTCCTTATCAGAATTCACATTGAGTCGGAACACTCTTTTTGTCGATCAGGAGCATTCCAAAACCTCGTTTGTACACAGATCCTTGTAGCCCATCATCGTGCCTGGGCAGAAAACCTTCCCATTCTTCAATCGGTGGTTCATCCAATAAAGCATCAAAGAACGCCCCGTTTCTTCGTTCAAATCTACCATCCACGATGTTACCATTGTGCATCTTAATATTCCTGCGCCTAAAGGTTTTACCATTCAGAAACGTAATCAGTTCCCAAATAAGATGTGACCACGAATCATCTCTTTGATGCCGTTCATCCGAAATCGCTCGCCCCGTCGTCCACGTTACAAATCCAGACAAAAAACGTGCAAGTGATTCTCCGTCCCGAATATCAACATTGTTGACGTAGACCTTTTTACTTGGTGCCGCCACTGTGAATCTTAAGTTACAGTTACCGGCATTATCCTTTGGATGGACAAACGCATACAGGGCACCTTGTGTGATTGTTTTCGGATAAACGTCGTAGTGAGGTCTATCAGTAAGAGCATTCCCGAAGTCAAACGGTGGCCAGCGAGCATAAACACGCCACTGTGCCTGGTCTATATGTTTACGATCGGCCATCTTGAGTTGTAACAACACGGCATTGAATCTTTCACGACCTAAGCTTGAATCTCGGCACAAAATGAGGAGATCGCCCAACTCGCATTTTGATTTTCCATAATACTGGTAAGTTATGTATGGGCTTTGATGGATAAAACACCCTCCGAAACGAAAACCCGGTAAAACACCCGATCTGTTTAGTATTCTGGGCAGATTAAGAACTATCCCCGCAGTGAAATCTGGCTCGTGAAATTCACTTCCAGTACTGAAAGCGTCCATACACTTTGAAAGTGCATCCTCAAATCGTTTCTCGATTTGCGCGCAGTATGCGTGAAAAGACATCATGTAGCCAACTCCTGCCAGAATCAGTTCTCATTAGAGTCATTTGAGAATCCCGTGACAATCTTATGTCCATCAGGAGCAAGTCCACGATGCTCAAGTTCGTCCGCGAGCCTTTGTATAAAATCTCCCGACAGATTGTTTGCCACTTCTTTGATTGCCTCGGCAACAGAATCGTTTATTGTTTTCTCAATATCCCTAAATTCAGCATAATGGGGACTACTGGAAAAACCAGCTGCCACATTCTCCAAGAACCTCTTCAGGTTATCATTCATAACGTTTCTCCATTCCCCGCGCCACCAGTACAAGACCAGCCTCCCTGGCGCGGAAATGTGGGTGGCGTGCCTTCAAACTCATGTTCTACTTGAGGCACGACCAAGCGCCTTGCAAAAAACACGGAATAGAAGACACGCCACGTGAGCATACACGCGACGCATCTTACATATTCGGCTCTTTGCTGAAGAATTGGTCGTTTTTCAAGTAAAGCCAAATACGCAAGCTGCGTACGCCCCGCGGGCTTCGGACGAGTTTCCGCGAGTCCTCCTCCACCGGCCCAGGTGCGGCCGACGTCAAAGGTTCCGTCGTCGAACTTCCAGAATCAGGTCAGACCTCATTCTGGGAACTCTTCAACCGATGGCCGATGGCATGTGCCCGTCAGCCTCTACAAAGAACAATCCGGCCTCTCGACCGCGTTGTGCGAGGCACACCCCGCTCAACAAAATTGACGTGAATTATACCACGTTCCGGCGAAACCCGTCAAATCGGGTACTTGATACCGCGTTCCTCGCAAAGCATGTCATAGAGGTAGACAGGACCCTCGCGATAGAGACCTGTCCCGACATTCTGCAATTTCTGATAAAGCGCAGAACCGTAGACGATACGAAGGGCGTCCTTAAGGGACACACCCTCCTCCTCCATCACACGGGCGCTCAAATCGGCGGTCGCCGCTTCAAAAAGATACTCCTGCTCAGTCGACATAGACTACCTCCTTACGGGAAAGGCACATAATGGCCTTCCGGCTGTGGAACGAATATTGAACCGTCCGCCACGGACGTTGCCGCAAAATACCCAGGATATCGTCTTGCGTTAGTTCACCCCGTTGATAGCGACGCAAAAGCATGACAATCTTGTCATCGGCCACCAAGCCGTCGACAACATCATAGAGACAATCGATGTTATGGTCTGCCGCCGTACGATCCGCCATTCGGTTCGCAATGACAAAAGCCATCCACTCTGCATCCAACGCCCCAAAACTTCTTCGCCTAAGGCCAAATTCAATCGCCCTGTCCTCGTCAAAGTCATAACACAGGACAATCTTTCGACCGCAGCCGGAACGCATCACCGACAAGCCGGCAACACCTGCCGCAGAATCGAAATCGGGCGTTAGGTAGAACCCCTGTCCAAAATCCGTACCTCGCCGACCTCGCCTTGGATCGGGAACATCAAACAATTCATTCGACCCATGATAAAGTGTAATCATGTAAACACGCCCCCATTTCGCCGACACACGTCCCGAAGGTCCTCCAATGTCAGTTCAAGTGGCTGATTGCGCGCGACCGCATAGCCATTGAGAACATAGTCAAGTCCCTTATACAAGTCGAGGAAGCGCAGAGCATCTGCATTCGCCATGCCATACTTCTGAGCAAACTCGTTCACGCAAGCAATCGTGAATTCGATTTCTTCCGTCATTTCACGCTGCATACTCCGCCCCTTTCCTTATCCTTTTAGAACGCCACCCTCCAGTCGGCCCCCGTGCGACCACAGGCAAGGGCTTTGCCGTCACACATCGGGCGAGGCACACCCCGCCCAGAAAAATTACGTGAATTATACCACAACCGGCGCACGTCGCACAATCGGCAGACGCACATAGCGGATGCCATTTGCCTCATCGCGTTTCATCCACTCTTTTGCCGCTTCTGCCAAACGGTAGACGTCATGCCCATATCGAGCGGAAATTTCACGACGAATCGCATAAATCTCTTCCATGGGATCTTCCATGAGAATGCGTTCTTTCATAGCGCAAATTCCTCCTTTCGCTCCAGGAAGTCACCTGGCGTAATGACAATCGGGCACCGATAACCCGCTTTCGCGATAATCGTCGCCGTGACGGGCAACGTGACGGGATTGGCCATGTGTTTGCAATTTAGAGTCAACAACACGTCCATCCCATAAACAGCTGCCGCTGCAATGTGGATGGCATCCGTTGATTCACAATCAGGGACTGCGTGACCATGCATCAACAAATTGGCCAATTCCGTGACATTGGGAATTGAAGCATCGACTGCCGACACCCCGCACATACTTTCACAGCGTAGGGCCGCTCGTTCGGTGTCACCTCCACGCGCCTCTCTGTTCACATACTGGGAAATGTAGATCTCGCACTTCGGCGCAATCTCCTGCCACCACTGCAACGTCGCCGCCTGTGTGACGGCGATATGCGCCAAAGGCGTAGGACGACCGTTCAGGAAACTCCAAAACGACGTCTCGCAATAGACCTTCAGTTTCTTCTCTTCGGCCATCTCCACTCCTTTCTTCGAGTTTAACGCCCACCGTCAAAGGCTTCACATTCCAGAATCAAGTGAAGTATAGCACGTCCCGCTGAAGACCGTCAAATCGGCTGCGTCCTGTCGAATTACGCGCGCAAGGATATCGGGGATAATCTCAGCACCAAGCGTCGAGAAGGCAAAACACTTCTTGCCAAGGCTGTTAAGCGACGCGCCGACATGAACCAACGTTGATCGGTCTATGACAAGATAGCGGTCGTGAAACGACTCCGATTCATTGACCGTCAGCGAATTCGCATGTTGACGATTGAACTGTGCAACATCGATATCATGCAGTTTCCGATGTCCTCTCGCGCAGACAACGACCGTCACGGCCACCCCCGGACGCTTCTGTGCAACAAGTGGCAGGCACGAATCGTCGAAATACGGATCTATGACAACAAGTTCTTTCTTCGCCATGCGGACAAACCGCTTCATCTGGACAAACGCATCATAGAACTGTCCTTCGAAGAACACCTTCTGCGGTGGGAACGACTTGTTACTCATCGCATCAAAGATCTTCTCGAAACGTTCTTCGTTCTGGACTTGTGCGGTTTCCTGCCTCAACAGGCGCCGCTCCGTCGCGTCAATCCGGGCAAAGACAGGTGCCATTGAGGCCAATGTGTGACGCATCGCGACAAACGCATCCACGACACGAATGCTGATGTCAACGGCAATCGGGCTCCGCAAAACCGTCGCAAGCATGGCCACTCCCTGTTCCGTAAAGGCAAACATGCCGACGGAGGAATGCCTCATGTTCTTGAACCGGTCACAGTTTGTGACCAGTTCAGACATCTCTTCAGCCGAGAGCTGAAAACGAAAGCGCGCCGGAAAGCGCTCGGCATTGCGTTTGACTGCCTGGTTCAGGGCCTTTGTTTCAACATGATAGAGGAACGCCAAGTCACGGTCAAGCATGACCTGTTGACCGCGAATCGTCTGGATCAGGCTTTGAATGCTTAACTCAGAACACAAGGCGACATCCGAACGTTCCATTCGAACTTCCTTTCATGACTCTGTTTCGTGACTCGGATGGTATACCTCCCACCCGACGAAATTCCACGCGAATTATAGCACGTCCCGCCGGAGACCGTCAAATCGGCGAAAAAAGGAGAAAACAGGCAGGGCCTGTTTTCCCCTCGACGCGGATGCGCGCTACGCGCCGCGTGTGGTTCCGGCTACCTCTGTGGTTCCGGCTACTTCTTCGTGAACTTCGCCACGAAGCCGCCGCCCGCCGCCAGGCGGA
>JAUNMD010000062.1 GCA_030531915.1 Pseudomonadota bacterium | reverse complement strand
AAATTATCGGGTGATACGCGTGGAATATCGACATCTGTTAAAATATCATCATCGTCACAGAATACAATCCATTCCGCCGACGGTGCATCGCGCAATGCGGCGGCAACAATCGCCATACGCGCCATAAATGTGCCGACGTTTTCCGCACTGTTTATAATGCGAACGTCGCCATGATACCCCAATGCGCGAATCTGGCGACGGGTGACGGTTACAGTTGGATTATCATTATGCACAATCAGCAGAAACTTTTTGCCCAGTTTGCCCAATGCCGGCACAGATATGCGCAGCATATTTACATCAAATGTGGTCAAACCAATAACAAGATTGTGCTTTTTCCCGAACATGTAATAAATAGTAATTCAATGTTTCTGAAATTGCAATTTATTAGTTATTTATGATATAATAAGAATACAAAGGGAATGCAGAGACCATGAAACCAACGATGTTATTTGCGATTGTGATGCTGACGGCGATTGTGCTGATAACGTCGTTTGATTTGCAGTTTGGTGCCAGTACGCCCATTGCCGTACCAGAATCCATGGCGGCAAATGTGCTGTATGTTTGCCCAGTGGCCAGTGGCACATGGGACGCGGTTGCGCGCGCATTGATGCCGTTTACCCGTTCAATTACAATCGGATTTTTGTTTGCTGCAATGATACTGATGTTCAGTTGGGGTTGGGCACTGTACCAGAATTTATTAAAGGATTCATTCAAGCGCGAGAGTTTCAAGAACCCATGGGCATTTACCAAGATGTGGTTCTGGGCGGGCGTGATTGTTCTGATGGCGGCATTGACCCCCAACCATTTCCGAGAGGTACACCTGACGGGCAGCACCAGTTCATATGTCCTGTGCGACAATAACACGCCGGGGGCACGCGCCGTGCGGGCCAGCGCGGTTCACAACTGATTTTTATCATTTTTGTCAACATTTATAAAATTTGCAAAAAATTAAATATGCTCTTGACTTAAAGCCCCGAATTCTCTACGATTCGGACAAGCAGTACGGGCAATGTCCGTGAAATACAAGCGTTTGCGGTTGTGGTGCAATAAAAAGTGGCGCAAACCCGCCGAACGGATTTCATCGACATTGCCTTGGAACTGTCGGACACCTTAAAAAATTATTGAAAGGAGAAACACATGAACAAAATGCAATTGATTGAAGCAATCGCGAATGAAGCAGAAGTTACAAAAGCAACTGCTGCTGCTTGCTTGGATTCTTTCATCAACACAGTAACAAAAGTTCTGAAAAAGAAAGGCGAAGTTCGCTTGGTTGGTTTCGGCACATTTGCAACTGCAAAACGCAAAGCAACAACAGGCCGCAATCCTCAGACAGGTGCTGCTATTAAAATTCCAGCATCCACACAGCCAAAATTCAAACCTGGCAAGGCGTTGAAGGATGCTTTGAACTAAAATCATTTGATTTTGTTTCATACAAACACACCGCCCGATTGGGCGGTGTGTTTTTTTGTGCAATGCACTTACCCCTTGCATTTACGGGAAAAAGCACTATGATATTATGTGCGAGAGAGGATTTTAATCCGAATTATTTTTGGATTAGAAAAACTATTTCCCCTGTGTTATAATTGTATGTGTATCAATTCCGCAGAGGGATTAAAACTGCACTGCCACCAGATTCACTACAAATAAAGCATTGCTTTATTGGCAATGGATTGTGGTGGTGGTGCGCGAATGTTAAACATAACAAAAGGATTGTTATATTATGGTAAAAGTTAGAGAGAAAGCCGAAAAAGCACCGGTTGCAGAAAAAAAGCCGGCACGCGCGGCAAAGCCAAAGAAAGTTGTCGCGGCCGCGAAAAAGCCCGCCAAGATTTCTGGCATGAATAAACATGAAAATGACGCCAACGACGATAAAGTATATTTTATGGCGTTGGGTGGTCTGGAACACATCGGCCAGAACATGTACCTGTATAAATACAAAGGTAAATATCTGGTGGTTGACTGCGGTATGGGATTTCTGGAAGAAGAAATTGGCGCGGGCGACGTTCAGTACTGCGATACCACTTGGTTGGAAAAGCGCAAGAAAGACGTTGTTGGTTTTGTCATCACCCACGGTCACGAAGACCACATTGGTGCGCTGAAATACATTTGGCCGAAATTCAGAAAGCCAATTTACTGCACACGTTTCCCAGCGGAAATCTTGATTCAGACATTCCGCGGTATGGAAATGGATTTCAACCCTGAAAAAGATATCGTTGTATTTGACCACAACGGCGCAACGTTACAGTTAGACCCGTTCGAGGTTGAAACGTTCCACGTATCGCATTCTGTACCAGAGGCACAGATGCTGATTATCAAAACACCGGCGGGTAAAATCCTGCACACGGGGGACTGGACATTCAACGACGATAATCCGATTGAAGCCCCAACGGATTTCGCACGTCTGCGTGAAATTGGGTCTGATCCAAAATTGTTGGCATGTATGTCTGATTCCACATCGGCATCACGTCAGGAAAAACAGACCACTGAAACCCAGGTTCGCGACACATTCACACGCCTGATGCAAGAAGCCCCAGGCCGCGTTATCGTGACGGGCTATTCGCGTTCAATCGCACGTATGAAGATGTTTGCAGAGGCCGCACATGCCGCCGGCCGTGTTGCCGCAATCAAAGAACGCAGCAATCCAAACCCAGTGCCATATGTCGGTCTGCCGGAATTTCGTGAAATGGGTATGGAATTTGGTTATCTGGGCAAAGATGATGTTTATCTGCACAGCGAAATCAAAGATTTGCCAGCGGAAAAACAGGCGATATTCCTGACCGGTTCACAGGGCGAACAGTTTGCAATGCTGACACGTCTGTGCCGTGGTCACGTAAAAGAAATGAAACTGATGCCAACCGATACGGTTCTGTTCAGTTCTATTATTATTCCAGGGCGCGAACAGGACGTTTCGTTCCTGTACAACAAACTGGCGCGCATGGGTATCAAAACACACACAATTTTTGATACAGACCATCTGCACGCGTCTGGTCACGCGGGACGTCCGGAATTTGAACGCTTTTATGACTTGGTTCACCCACAGGTTTCTGTGCCAATGCACGGTGATTACATCAACGAAATGTTGAATGGTAAAATGGCAATGGAACGCGGTGGTGCAAAACACATGATGGTTGTGCACAATGGTGAAATGATTGCGCTGGCGGACGGGGCCGAACCATACGTTTGCGAAACAATCGAAACGGGCTTTGTCGTTATGGAGGGCGAAACCGAACGCAGTGCCGACGACCAGGTGTACAAAAACCGCAAAAAAATCGCATCAAACGGTGCAGTGTTTGTAACATTGCCTGTCGACAAACGTGGTTTCTTGAAGGGCGTACCAGAGGTATCCAGTGCGGGTATCTTTGAAACCGACGAAACAGGATTTATGAAACGCCAGATTCAAATCGAAATCACCAAGGCGATCGATGCCCTGACCAAGACCGAACGCAAAGACCGCGACAATCTGACCCGTGCGGTTCAGGTTGCATCGAACAAGGTCGTACGTGCGGCATTGGGTGCGGACAAAAAACCGCAATACAGTGTGCATTTTGTGCTGAAATAAAAAACGGGGCGTTGCCCCGTTTTTTTATGTATTTTTTTGTACGCTTCCTACTTTCTTGTTGCACAGGGAATAACGTCTGTGCTAGTGTATTATCACAAGGGAAAGAGACATGAAAAAATTCGTCATTATGTCGATTATGGTGGCGTTGTGCGTGCCAAATGCCGCACATTCTGCGGCACGCCCCGTGGAAAAATGCGTTGTGTATCAATGTGACGATGGGTATTTCGCCGACGGTTCGTTCACTGGTTATTTGTCATATTCATTGTCGTCTGGGGACAAGGCAACATTCTATTCATCATGCACCCAGTGCCCCGCACCAACGCGCGCAAATGGCGACGCGGCCGTAATTCGCACTTGGAATTTGTATGTGTCGTCTGGTGGCACGAAAAAATCCGCCCCACCCAAAAAGCCATTACTAAAAAGTGCATGTTATATTTCGCCACATGACAACCAAACATTCAAAGATTCCACGGGGTGCAAGTATGAAATCAATGACGGCAACTGTATGTATTAAAAGGAAACAGCGGTATGAAAAAGATTAAATCATCTTGGTTTCGTTTTTGGGCGGCCGTGTTGGCGATACTGGGCGTTGTGCACAGCAAAGATGCCAATGCGCGCACATTTTATTACAAAACCCTGCAATGTGGCGGGCCGGTCAAAAGTGGCGATTTGAACAACACCGTATTGTATGAGGAAAACTGCCGAACGGAATCGTATACCAGCGAAGAAATTGTGAAACAGGATATCACCACCAGTGGTGCTGTGGATTGTTATTGCGATGATAAAACATTACTGAAATATTCTGTTTCGTGTATTGTGACATCATACCTGGACCCCGACAGTGAAACAACGCATTATTCATACGACCTTAAAAAGGGTGATTGTGACAAGGCCGTATGCGATCCGGGGGACACGCAGGATTGTACGACCACAGATGGTTCTGGAACACAGACCTGTAATGCTTATGGTCAGTGGGGCAGTTGCGATGTCACAACGTGCGCCAACGGGTATTTGATGATTGATGGCACATGCCATGAAACCTGCACCATTGATGGCGGAACGGGTTATAAAAAGACATTGTACGAAGATGTCAGTGACAGCAGCAGCACAGAGGCGTAATTATGTTATTCGAACGCAGTTTAAGAACGTCATTACCCATATTGCGTCCCAGAACATGGCCACGTTTTATTTATCATAAATCATTAGAGCCGAATATTTGGACTGAAACCGGCAAAATGAACAAATTGGTGTCCAATTCGTTGCAACTGATTGCGTGGAACTATATTCGTTTTATGCAACGCGTGGGCCTGCCGATTCCAGACGATTGCATTCGTGATATTTTTGTTCACGGGTCAACCACCAATTATTACTATGACGAAAACAGCGATATTGACATCTGCATCGTGGCGGATTTGTCACCGATGCGCGAAAAATTGGCGGGCATTGATTTGCGCACCATTATAAAATCTATGCTGGGCGCATGGTTACGTAAATATCGCATTCGTGTATGTGGTCGTGGTATTGATATAGAGGTTGTAGAGGTCACCACCCCAATGTACGGCCCTGATATGTACAAGGTTGGCAGTGCGTATTCCATCGCACGCGATGAATGGATCAGACGCGCCGAACGTTTAACCGACGAACAGTTCCATACCATTCGTGCCGAGGCCAAACGTCAGTATCGCGAAATCTATCACATGTATCGCCAAATATGCCGCGAAAACATGCAACCTGATTTTATTGATACGTTCTTGCAACGTTTAATGGCAGATCGCAAGGCCAGTTATGCCGCCCACCCGGAACAGCCCGTTACGGCGGAAACGATGGCGTTTCGTATGGCACGTCGTCGCGGGATTCAACGCACATTGGGCGAACGCGCAACCAAAATGCGCTCGCGCAGTTTCAATGTAGAAAAACCGTGATTAGAGAATAGATATCGTGCGCCGATGGCGCACTTTTTTATATGCGCTGCGCAACGTTATCTACTGGATTGCTTCGTTTCACTCGCAATGACAAAGGTGCTAGCTCGTGTGTCGCCTGCGGACTTAATCCCCTCCGTTGGAGGGGGAAAATGCTTTATTTATTGCCCAGAATAATAACAATTATATGGGGTAACAGTACCACTGCCTGCACTGGTTGTCGTGTATTCAAATTGGCCGGTTGCATCTTTGCCATCTTTTACATAACATTTGCTGATTGTTGTATTAGAGTTCATCGGCATCCCCTGTGCGGTATCAAACGTATGCACGGTTGCGCCATCTGCTGATTCTGGACATTTTGTGCAATGACGCCCATTCGTTGCTGGCGAACCGTACCACCCATCTTGACATTGCCAAATGGTTTGCACCACGCATGTATTATTGTTGCAGGCACGATAGTTTCTCATACATACGCCCTCTTCTGGGACAGGACTGCTGGCAGAACCACAAGTCCACCCGGGGTCAGGTATGCATTTGGATGAATCACATGATGTTGCGGTAGATTTTTCGCATGTATATTTTGTTGTTGTGTTGGTGCAACGTGCGTCGCTGACGGTGACGGCGGTACGTGTATAGCCAGAATTACATGTGTTGCATGTATAATACGTTGTTTTGCCAAATGTTGCCTTGGACGCAGATGAGCAGTTACTGACAGTGGATGCGGACGCCGTGGTTGGGGGCGTACTCGACCGAGCGCAGCTGCAGC
>JAUNMD010000061.1 GCA_030531915.1 Pseudomonadota bacterium | reverse complement strand
CCCAGTGCAATCATTTTCGCCGGTGTTGGCGCAATGGCAAACAGTTGGGGCGTAACCTCGTTCACCTTTTTATCGGTGGCCTGTGCCGACAATATTACCGCCACCGCAAATGTAAATTCATTCACAGAATATAATTCCGAACGAATGTCCATATTCAGGCGTTTTGGCACGGCGGTAAAATATTGTGTCGGCGTCATATTATGCCTTTTCTATACCGATGGAGAGATCGTAACCTTCAATCTCGGTTTCATATTCACCATCACCATATGACATATCAACAATCAATGCGTCGGACATAATGCGTGCGCGATGTTGTTCAATCGCCGCCGCCAATGCCGGTGCAGCACTGTATGTCAGTTTGATGCGGTCAGACACGTCCAGACCCGCGGTCTTGCGCATATCTTGGATAAAGCGCAATGCGTCGTTGGCCAACCCTTCGGCCACCAGTTCGGCGTTGATTTCGGTATCCAAAACAACCACGGCGGTATTGTCCGGCAATGCCGCACCCGTGATACCATCGCGCACCGTCAGACGATTTTCAAATTCATCTGGATTCAAGGCATGTTCAGCCACAATCAGTTTGTCGCCCATAAATTCATATTTGCCCTGCTTTACCGCTGGGATAATTTCGCGCAGTGCGCCACCCAAACGTGCGCCAATCTTTGGCGTAATCAGGTAAATAAAACTGTCGGCAACATCACTGATATTTGGTGTGAAATCGACGTGTTTTACATTCAGTTCGTCGGCGATAATGTCCGCATACGCGTGCAGGTCGCCACCAGCAATCGTGATTTTTGCCAATGGCAAACGATTGCGCAATTTGTATTGTTCACGCAACTGTTTCCCAACTGATACAACCGATTGCACATGACGCATATCAGATACGATTTTTTCGTCCGTGTCTGCCGCCACCACAGGGAACGATTCCAAATGTACCGATTCCGCCCCCGTCAGGTTTTTATAGATATATTCACTGATAAACGGCGCAAATGGGGCAATGCACTTGCACAGCGTTACCAGTACGTAATGCAGTGTATTAAATGCATCTGCATCATCGTCCCAGAAACGTGCACGTGAACGACGAATGTACCAGTTATTCAGTACGTCCAAGAATCGCACAAATTCTTTGATGGCAATATCTGGCTTGTATTCGTCCAACGCCGCGCCAACAACGCGAATCAGTTCGTTTAATTCTGCAACAATGTATTTGTCCAACACGTTGTCTGTGCTGTAATTGCCCGTCGCAACAATGTTGCCGGCATTTGCATATAACGTAAAGAAATGATATGCATTCCACAGTGGTGTCAGTATTGTTTTGGTCGCATCACTGAATACCTTGCCCGCCATATCAATGGACACAGGTTCTGCCTTCATAAACCCAGAACCCAATATGAACAAACGCACCGCGTCCGCGCCCGATTGTTCAATCTGTTCTTCGGGGTTCACAAAATTACCAACGGACTTGGACAGTTTCTTTTTATGTTCGTCAACAATCATACCGTTTGCCGAAACTGTGCGGAACGCCGGCCGGTCAAACAGCGCGGTTGCCATCACCATCAATGAATAGAACCAACCACGGGTTTGATCTTGGCCCTCGATAATATAATCGGCGGGGAAAGTTGCCGCAAACTTGTCGGCGTTTTCAAACGGGTAATGCAATGATGCAAATGGCATAGAACCCGATTCAACCCAACAATCCAAAACGTCTGGAATACGTTTCCAACCGTCTTTTTCCAATGCGTCCAATGTTGGCCGATGCAGGTCATTGATTTTCACACCGAAAAATTCTTCGATTTCTGCAATAGATCCAAATATCTTGTATTCGCCATCACGCGTCCAAATTGGCAATGGTGTCCCCCAGAAACGGTTACGGGAAATCGACCATGGGCGCGCCCCCTCGATCCACGTCAGGAAACGATCACCCGCCGATGTCCATTTGGTCTGGGTCTTGGTGATTTCAACCAAACGTTCACGGATTTTTGGCACATCGATATACCAAGAATCGGTTGCGCGATAAATCAACTTTTCCTTGCTGCGTGGGCCATACGGGTACGAATGACGATGTTGTTCTTTTTTCACCAAATGACCATTTTCGCGCAGGTATGCCATAATTTTTGGGTTTGCGTCAAAAATGTTTTCACCCGCCCAATCACGTACATCTGGGGTATAGTTGCCATAATCGTCGACATTCAAAATTACAGGGAATTTTGCATCAACATTCTTTGCCGCCCAAAAGTCGTCTTCGCCATATGCGGGCGCAATGTGCACGATACCTGTACCATCACCATCGGAAACATAGTCCGCTGGAATTACCTGATACAGTAAATCAGATGTGCCGGCATAGTAATCAAACAACGGTGTGTATTTTAATCCGACCAATTCGCGACCAAACAATTCGCCAACCTGTGTTGCGTTTGCAAATTGCTTTTCATATGCCTTTAACCGTGATGCGGCAATAACATAAACCGCGCCATCGGCATCGCGCATGCGCAGGTATTTCATATCAGGATTCACCGCCAATGCACTGTTTGCGGGCAATGTCCACGGCGTTGTTGTCCATGCAATCGCACGGTCACCATTTTCCAGTTCAAACCACACGGTGATTGCATCGTCGGTGACATCTTGATATTCAGATGACGCCTCGGAATTAGACAGGACAGTACCTAATTTCCAATCAAATGGATTTACACGATAATCTTTGTACAGCAACCCTTTGTTATGCAGTTCTTTGATTGCCCACATAACAGATTCCATATAATTCTTGTCCATGGTGCGATAACCGTACCCGTCGCCACCATCAACCCAACGACCAATACGTTCGATAAATTTCAGCCATTCGGTTGAATATGTCATAACGTCCGCACGGCACATATCACAGAACGCGGCAATGCCATCAGTTGCAACGATATCTTTGGCCTGACGATGCTGCTTTTTTTCAACCGATGATTCGGCCGGCAACCCGTGGCAATCCCAACCCAATTCGCGCACGACGTGACGACCGCGCATTGTCTGGTAACGCGAAATCATATCTTTGACCGCGGACACACCCAAATGCCCCCAGTGTGGCAAACCATTTGCAAACGGTGGCCCGTCATAGAAAGAAAATGGGTGGCCCAGTTTCGTCTGGTTCAGCGATTTATGAAATGTATCATCGCTGCGCCAAAATTCCAGAACTTGGTGTTCCATCGCGGTAAAATCAGCACGTGGATCGGTCTTTGGGTATGCCATGTTTTGTGTCCTCTTTTGTCTTGTTTTGCCTTTATTAAAAAAAACAGGCGCATATGCGCCCCAGCCACCGCCAAAGGCGCAGTGCCGGTTTATTTAATAATAATTATTGCTGTCTGTTTCATTACGGACAAATTTATACAATGAATTTGCCAGAAAATCAACATGTTTGTGTGTGCCACATATTGTGATATAATTACACTGATATAAACCAAAGGATTTTACAATGGCGACAAATAAATTTTCAGATGCCGAACAGCGTCTGTTGATAAAACATCTGCAACGTTCCGGTGCGCGGGTATTAAAGGACTTGGTGAATAAATACAAGGAAAACCTGACGTTTATAGAGGCCAACCCACAGTACGGCTGGGAATTGATGGGCATTGTAACGCCACAAAACGTCATTATGTTAAACGGCGCAACGGGCGATATCTATGTCGAAGAAAACACAGAAAAATGGCGTTTTAATCGTAACAAGAATAAACAGTGGTATCGCGTTGGGTACACCCGCCCATTGGACATTGTTACAACAATCCCGTATGACGATATCGTCTATATCATGAATTGGGCGCAAAAAAAGCAGGAAAATTATAACGCGCGTATGGCAAAACTGGCCACCAAGGCCAAGGGCGCAAAGAAATTACCTCAACAGCACACACGATAAAATAAAAGCCGCGATATAAATCGCGGTTTTTAATTCTGGTGCCGGTGATAGGACTTGAACCTACGACCCCCTCATTACGAATGAGATGCTCTACCAGCTGAGCTACACCGGCACGGCGTGCATAATCATAGTATATGTAAAAACTAATTTCCACATTTTATTTTTTTATACAAGAATACTTGACAAAAATATATTTATGTCTATATTTGTCGGTGTAAGAAACAAAGGGGAATATAGGTATGTTCGACAAACTGAATGTGTTCAAAAAATTCAAACAGGCGACATGCAATATATCAAATAAAAATTTGTCTGTGGATTGCAAACGTGCGTTGGATTTAATTTATGATAAATCCAGACCTGTGTATGTTTTTGACAATGGCAACAGCATAGCGGTCAAAGATTTTATCAAAGGAATAATCAGAATCTATTTTGATGATGCGCGCGTTGGACACAGCAACGAACACGAAATCTTTCTGCCACGTGGCGAACAGGCATTGATTATGCGTGCGGTGCAACAGCACGACGCCCCAGAAAAGCCCGTAGTAAAAAAAGAACATTACAGAAGTTACTTTTCAAAACGATATGTTTCATTTTTGTACGGTGATGGTTTTTATGACCAGCAAGATGCGTTGAAATTCTTTCAATATGCATTGGCTGATGAACGCGTGTTTATCAATACAAACACTGATGGCAATCTGATTGGTGTTGGCGCATTGTATTGGAGCAAAACAGGCCGTATTATAAACGAAGACGCCAGAATTATCGCAGAATTTTCAACACTTGATACAAACAAAATCAACAGATTGTTGAAAAATCGTTTGCAGAGTCAGCGATAATATTTACGCAAATATAAATAAAAAAAACACCGGCATTTACCGGTGTTTTTTTAACATTTTATCTTGCGCATTACGACCATTATGCCCGCCGGTGTCATTCCGGAAATGCGTGACAGAGCGGCAATATTTTCCGGCCGCGCCGCGGTCAATTTTTCAACCAATTCATTGGTCAGCCCAGGCATATTTGTGTAATCCATATCACGCGGAATCTTTAATTCCATATCACGACGCACGGACGCAATTTCGCGCGCGTTGCGTGCAATATACCCCGCATAGAATTTGTCGTTTTCGGCAATTTCCGCCGCATGCAACGCCATCTTGGCATCGCGCAACGCGGGCGTAATCAGACCGCAACCCACCGCCATATCACCCAAACGCGCAATCGCATTGTCCGCACGCAGGTTCAATCGATATTCCGCGCGTGACGAAAACATACGATATGGTTCGTCCACACCCAATGTGGTAATGTCGTCAATCAATACGCCAATCATCGCGTTTGTGCGATTCAAATCCAACCGCGGCGCATTCAGTGCAAATGCCGCGGCGTTTGCGCCGGCAACGATACCTTGGGCGGCGGCCTCTTCGTAGCCCGATGTGCCATTGATTTGTCCGGCAAAGAATACGCCAGATATGTCGCGTGATTCCAAATTACTGTTCAGTGCGCGCGCATCAATCGCGTCATATTCAATCGCGTACCCATAACGCGCCACACGCGCGTTTTCCAGCCCCGGAATCGTGCGAATCCATGTGTCTTGGACGGCGGCACCAAAACTGGTCGAAATGCCGTTTGGGTAAATTAAATCACTGTCCAGCCCTTCGGGCTCTAAGAACACATGGTGCGACGTGTGGTCTGGAAAACGCATAACCTTGTCTTCCAAACTGGGGCAATAACGCGGGCCCGTGCCACGAATGTCGCCATTGTACATTGGGGCATCGGCAATATTGTCGCGAATAATTTGATGCGTTTTTTCGGTTGTGTGTGTGATATAGCATACCGCGGAATAATTGTTGTCTGGATTTGGCGCGGAAAACCAATCGTGTGGCGTGTCCCCCGCCTGTAATTCACACACGGAAAAATCAATACTGTCGCGATAAATTCGCGCCGGTGTCCCCGTTTTCAGGCGCAGCAAATTGAACCCATTTTCGCGCAACACGCCCGATATAACCGTATCGTTTTCTTGGTATGTGCCATCGTCTTGCAGGCGGCCCGACGCAATTTTTTCTGCGCCACGCGTAACCAGTCCACCCAAAAACGTCCCCGTGGTCAGCACGATTGCATGCGCCGAATATGCGCCATTTACAACCTTGTTCGGTAAAACCAGTGATGTAACCTTTTCAAATTTGATGGCCAGCGTCGGCAATTCCGACAAAATTTTGACAACCGCATTGTGATACAGTTTGCGGTCAATCTGGGCACGCAATGCCCGCGTTGCCGCGCCATGTGATGCGTTCAGGGTTCTGAAATGAATCCCCGCCGCGTCCGCTGCGCGTGGCATAACGCCACCCATTGCGTCAATTTCCGCAACCATTTGCGATTTGCCGGGGCCACCAATACTG
>JAUNMD010000060.1 GCA_030531915.1 Pseudomonadota bacterium | reverse complement strand
ATAATAAAAAGATATTTAGACGGAGGTATCAAATGAGCAACTCAACTATCTGCATACTGTTCTTCATCGTAGGCTTTGTTATTGCCATTGCGGCAAAGACGTTTCGCGACAGGTTTCTCATCTTCAAGATCAAGTGTCCGAACTCGATCGAAGAGGCGGCCGGCATTGCAACAGACTTGCTTGGAGGCAAGGTAATGGAACTGCTCGCGTATGTAAAGTGCGTGAGTCGGGTGACTCGGCTTAGTCCTTCATGTCTTATATATGGACTTGCTGACACTCTCAATGCCGTTGCCAGAGATGAAGAAGCGGACAAGAGGACTGCCGATGGGCAGAAGTAAAAAGTCTGGAGTCAAGAAGGGTTCCTCAAAATCTGCCGGTGATCTTTACCGGCAGATTGTTACCGCAGTAAACGCCTACAATGCCATGTGTGAGATAGACGCAAGTAAGCTCGTTTTGACCACAGTGGCAATGCAGGCGCGAGCCGACGAAGATATCCGACACCACACGCGGGTATGGATGATGGACATGGCGTCTATCGCGCTGGGACGCATGGGTTTCCGTGAGGCAAAATTCAAAGCTCTTGACAAGGCTCTGCTTGAGGTCGTGACTGAATACGACAAGGAGTTCGCGGACGATTACAAGGACGACAAGGAAATGTGGTACTCCCGTGAACAGCTCGAGCGTGAGCTTAAGGAATATACCGGGGCCGTTTATAAGCCGGAGGATGTGCGTTATTGATGGGTGAAGAAGCACGGTTTGAAATTATGGTGGACGGCAGATACATGGCTACTTACAACGGAGAGTCTGCTGTCTTTGACTCGTATAGAGAAGCTGCCATTTGGCTTGACACCCGGATGTACTCAGCACCCTGCGAGGAAAAGGAGGCTTGATATGCCTGACAGAAAACGGAAAAACGGAGACTCTGTAAAGGAGTTTCTCGCGTCAGCTTCAGAGGCGCGGCTTGAAGCTGAACGTCTGCGTAATAAGCTCAAGCGTCTCGAGGCTATTGCTACGAGGACAGCGACCGCCGAACAGCTTGCCATGCTTGAAAACATGAAAGCTCAGTCCACGGAGGCGCTTATTCGTGCAGAGAAACAGGAAGCTGATGTGACCGAATTTCTCAATCTTCTTCCCAACGCGGCCTATAGGGCGGTGCTGAAACTCCGGTACTGTGAGGGACTTGAGTGGACAGGCGCTCCTCTACAACGCACGGTACAGTCTGAGATAGCCAAAGTCTCTCCGGCTTACACATACTCTGAGCGCTCTATCTACCGTATTCACGGGGAAGCCTTGCGGGCAGCGCGAGAATTATACAAGGAGAAGCAGGATGGAAAAATGTAAACACCCTGATTGCATATATCGGAGCTTGTCAACAAACTCCTGCGACTATGTCATAATTACAGGCACTCGGCGTCCATGTCCGCCCGGTACCTGCAAAGGTGTGTACCGCAGTATCCGCGGTTCAGGAAGCAAGAAAGGACCCCCTCTGTCTTTCGATGAAGAAACAGCGCTTAAACTTTACCTTTCCGGCTGTTCGGATAAAGAGATTGCTGAGGCTGTCGGCTCAGAAAGAAGTGTTATCTGTCATTGGCGAAATAGACGCAAGCTTGTTCTCTTATACGGCGCGCCGGAAAGTGTGACCACATGAGCAAGCCATCTGTTAAAGTCGAGTCTGTTGCAGATCTGTGCAAGCGGCAGATAGTCGAACCGAACTATGTTGTCCCCGGTCTCATTGCAGCGGGCATGAACCTGCTGTGTTCTCCACCAAAGTATGGAAAGAGCTGGATGGTCCTTGATCTTGCGTATTCCGTGGCCACCGGCTCCCGCTTCCTCGACATGCCTACACGACAGACCGGCGTCCTGTATCTTGCGCTGGAGGATAGCGACGCTCGCATGCAGTCGCGGATGAAACAGGTTGCCGCCGGTCGAACCATTCCGGCAAATTTCTTTTTCACACTCGCCGCTCCGACCCTTGATGATGGACTGGTGGACTGGCTGGGCAAAACACTTGACGCCGCGCCGTGCAAGATCGGCTTGATAATCGTGGATACGCTGCAAAAAGTACGCGGCATTGCCCGAAGGACTGAGGGCGTATACGGCTACGACTACCGTGAGCTTGGCGAATTGAAACGATTTCTCGATGAGCGTGGGTTGTGCGGTGTGTTCGTACACCATCTCAACAAAAACTCAAGCGCTGACAGCATGGATAGAGTCAATGGAACCGCAGGAGTAGCGGGAGCTGTCGATACGATCATCACCCTCACCCGCAGGAAACACAGTGACAGTGAAACCCGCATGTCTGTTACAGGGCGCGATGTCCCGGAACGCACAATTATAATCCAAATGGATTGGAGTACATTTCACTGGTCTGTCCTCGGCAGTGAAAAGGACGTAGAGCTTATGCACAACCTCCAGAATTTCCGTGACGATCCCATAATCAAGACCATAGTCAGCAAGCTTGATGAGCAGGAGACTCTACTGCTCAAGGCGGGACAAATAAACATAACTCCCTCGTGGACATGTACATCCGTACAGATACTTGAGGAAGCAAGCCAAAGGTATGGCAAACAATCACAGTCTCCCACCACTGTCGGGAAAAAAGTCCGGGCATATCAACCGCTGCTCATGAGTGAAGAAGGTATAGCCTACGAGTACAAGCGCACGTCGGAGACGAGAGAGCATGTGTTTACTCGTGAGATCGTATAAAGAGGAAACCACCTATCACACGTTTGTGTGGTAGGTGGTTTTTTGTTTGGGTATTACCAGTTCAGATAGTCGTCAAGACTCTCTATCTCCGCGTCGCCATGCTCAGATATAAACCCAGCGGCTCTCAGCTCACTTGCAAGCTCGGTGCGTGCTTCCTTGCGTACATTTTCACCCAGCTTTTTAAGAAGCGCTACACGGGTCTCTAAATCGCCGTAGGCGTATCTGCCGTCATATAGCATAAGGTCAGCATACTCCGGCCAGAAATATGCGCTGTAGAGTTCACGCAGCCTTGCCTTTCCGGTATCATCCAGCGTGTACCTGTAGCCCTTGCGAGACGGGTCGGTAATGCTGCTTTGGTCGCTGTACGTTGCAAGGATAAGATATCCTCTCGCCTCGTCTCCAATTCCATCCAGCTGAGCAACAAGGTCGTTGCCGGTAATTCCGGTATAACTTGCCAGCGACTGGTAAAGTATTGCCTCCTCGGCATAGCCAGCTTCCGCAGCTCTCGCCATCCACTTTGTATCGGGCGCGTAGTCCGAAATGATGTCCGCCTTAGCAACACTGGTCGCATATTTGAGAGCGGTTTCGATAGTCTTGGCTCTCAGATTATCATCCATTGCTGCATAGTAAGTGCTGTTTATGAGGCTTTCTATTAGAGAGTACGCCATCTGGCCGCGAGATATTGCGTACCGTTCATACTGCGAAGCAGTGAGATTGACGGTCTTGCCGTCAATGGCGAACTGCTTTGCCACAGCGGACGGCAGCATGCTGTTCTTGCCGGTAGCCTTTGCCAGCCTCGTGAGTTCTGTGTCAACGGGAGTCTCCTTTATACGGTTTATATATCCCGGAGAAAGGAAGTTTTCAAAGGCGCGCAGTACAAAACTGCCGTTGGTGTCCTTGCGCCCCCACAGGTCTACATAGGCCATCTTCTGGTTTGCGAGTCCGGGTATTTTCCCCTGAATGCTCTGGACGAAGCGCTGAGTTTTGGCGTCCATACTCTTGTTCTTGTCCACATAGTTCGCACGCCTGTATGGGTCGAACGTGCGGGCAAACTGTCCGAGGAGCGTTGGCACGAACTGCGATACATAGCTCGTTGCCGCGCTGCCAATCATAGAGAAGATTGCGTCGTTCTCACTGTAAGCGGCGCTCTCAACAATGTTATTGATACCGTCAAGCATGGACAGCGAAAGCATAGGTTCGGCTATTAGGGACAGCGACTCAGCCAGTCTCCACAAACTCATATCATTCCTGTCTTTGTACAGGTTATATGCCTGAACTCCGACAAAGAAAGGAAGCGATACCGGCGCAAGCCAGTCAATGGTAAAGCTCATATCGCCGATCTCAATGGAATAGTCCTGTCGTCCCTGCGTTGACTCAAGGTCGCCCTCTTTGTCATCGTCTCCGGGGCCTCTCGCAATTCCTGCCGCCGCGAGCCATGCTCCCAGCGCCGCAACCATCGTTCCCGTCATGCCTGACGCAAGGCTGTCAACAAATTCCGCCGCAGTTATTTTGCCGCTCCTCAGGCGATAGAGGCCATAAGTTGCGCTCTTTATCAGGCCGACAGGGCTGTACTCGATACCGCGCTTGAGAATATTGACGGGGGTTTTTTTGAACGGGAGGACCGCGTCGAGCCCAAGGGCCCAGCCCTTGTTCATTCTTGCCAGCTTATTAAGCGCAGACGCTACGGCAGAAGCGTCGCGGTATGTTGCCTTCTGTGCCTCCAGTGTCGCGTACTGCCGCGCCTCGTTCAGCACCTTCGCGTCGGGGCTTTCAATGTCCACCCCTCTCGCCGCAAGGAATTGAGTCATTGCACTGATGTACGCCTTACGCAGGAATATGGCGTCTTCGGCCTCAAGCAGTGCGGAGTTTTTCTCCGATAGCTTATTGAGCATTTCACTCTTGAACACCCGGCGGCGCTGGAGAATATCATTAGTGGGATTATACTTGCCGTTGCCTGTGATTTCGGCCTTGCTTGCCTCGAAATCTGCCGCGGCAAAAGCCCTTGCCGCTTTATACTTTGTGGGGTTCAGCAGTACATCAACGCTCTTTGTTCGCTGTGCCGGATCTATTCTCTGTTCGCCGACGGACGCAAGAATATCCTTTGTGAAACGGGTTGGAACGAATACCACGTTACCGAGAATGTTTCGGATGTGGGTGCGGGCATTTCCAAGCATGCCGAGATAACGCCATGCGTCCAGCTTGTCCTTGAGCGTAACCGGGACCTGATTTGCAATGTCCTGTATCAGCGCGTCCATAGCTTCATTCATTGCTTCAACGTCCTCGCCCGCAAGCATAACGTCCTCGGCGAGGTCCTGATTGATGGTTATGGTCTGCCCGGCTTTCGCGAGTCGCTGTTCAAACTGCTTGTTGAGTCTGTCGACCGCTTTCTGCACATAGTAAAGCTGCCCGGAGGGGCCCATCTTCTTAAGCATACGCATAGCCTGTACTATTTGACCCGCCTGTGTTGCCATTGCAGAGAGGTCTGCGAGCGTCCTGAAAGTCTGTGAAACATCCCCGATACTTGCGGACTCAATGTAAAGCTTTTCGCCCAGCGCGACCTGCTCCTTGGTTGGGAACAAATTTACATCCGGGTTAGCAATGCTGCTGTTCCATGCGTCCTTTACGCGCTGGTACCCGTTAGGCTTTGCAAACTCCTTATCAGCGAATGCGATCGCCTTCGCGTCGGAAATGCGAACGTAGCTCCCGGCGTCTGAAAGTATCTGCTGCTCGATCTGCGAAAGCATACTGTCAGGTGTACCCGAAGCTTCCGCCGCTGTACGCGCGAAGCGTCTGACATATGTCCCGTCATCCTTGCGTGCCGGTGCTATAAAATCGCGCGCAGGGTTCTCTCCTGTGGGCATGGAACCATACCGCTCTATGAGATCATTAAGCTGCTCGCGGTTTGCCTGCTGCTTTGTCTCACTGATGGGCTTGACAGGCGGAATAACGTATTCGGCATACTGCTGCTGCGCTTTCGACGCAGGGGCTTTCGCGTACATCTCCGCCCACTCTTCTACAATGCGGGCAAATTCTGACGGGTCATTGTCTGCTGCCGCTATCATATCGAGGATATCCTGCTTGAGAGGGTCGGATACTGCATATGACTCTTCGCCGTCAGCGTTGAACTCCACGTCTGTTTCATTGATTTGCTGCTCGACAGGGGGATTGAGAATGTCCATGATTTCTCCGAGACGTCCGCGTTTTTCCCTTAGTTGCTCCGCTTCCGTAAAGGGAGAGTTGATGATATCAATCTGGGCTGCAAGATCGCTCTCTGCTTCACGAAGCGCATTGCTTATTTTGTTGAGCCGCTCTTCAAATCCCTCGACGATAGATATGACATGAGCTATTCCGTAGGATGTATTGCCGGGATATGTATTGAAGCTGTAGTTCCCGTATCCGGAAATCACGCCTCTTATACCTTCCTTCGCGGATATGACCTTGAGATCAAACCCGGCGAACTTTCCGATGTTGGTATAGCTTCCTTCAACCGCTTTGTTCCTGGCTTCATTGACGAGCGCTATACCGGCGTTAGACTTTTTGGTATATACTCTGTCGCCGATAGTCATAGAAAACTTTGCGTCGGAGGAGTAAGTATCCTTGCGTGCCGAAATATCTTTACGGAGTTTCTCGGTGAGATCTGAATACTCTGCAACTT
>JAUNMD010000059.1 GCA_030531915.1 Pseudomonadota bacterium | reverse complement strand
TAAAGTGATTCAGTGATATAGTTTTAGAATACAAAACTTAAAAACTCTGTCATTCCGTGGCTTGACCACGGAATCTAGGTAATAAGAGTCGCGCCGAATGGCGTATTCTTATGTGTCGCCTGCGGACACCCACACTGGATGGGAACTTGCTGCATTTTGGCACTTTATCACTGAATCACTTTGTCACTTTATCACTAATAAAAATGCCCCACATGGGGCATTTTTATTTCTTGGTTGCTGGTGCAATAATAATTGATTTGGTTCGTTCATCTGGCTTGGACTTGGATTCCAATGTCCCATTTTCACCAACCAATTCCATAATATGTGCAAACAGTTCTGGTACGGCGTCCTTGCCACGTGCCAAAACCTTTTTAGAACCACGGGTCATAACGGCAACTTTGACCTTGTTACCCTGCCCCAGAAATTCAAAGACCTTTTTCATTTTGATGTTCAGGTCGTTTTCTTCGATAAAAGGTTTTACCCAAACCTCTTTCATTTCGATTGTTTTCTGGTTCTTTTTCGCCTCGGACGCGCGCTTTTTCTGTTCATACTTGAATTTGCCATAGTCCATAATTTTGACAATAGGCACAGCACCATTGGCGTTGATTTCAACCAAATCCAATCCATCGTCCATTGCCATCTGTAACGCAGCCGATGTCTGCATAACGCCCAGATTCTGGCCGGTACTGCTGATTACTTGCACGGTCTTGGCAAAGATACGATTGTTCATACGTGGGCCCATATCCCGACGATTATCACGGTTAAATGCAGGTTTAATTGTAAACTCCTTTTTATGTTTATGCGGAAATTATTTACTATTTATCGGCACTTTTCAACAAATTTTGAATCTGTTGCAATGCATTCCACGCGTCACGCTTTGCCGTTGGCTTTAACAACAGGTAATTCGGGTGGAAAATCGGCATGCATTTTACGCCAAATTTAGTGTCCGCCACAACGCCGTGTGCACGTGCCAGATTTACGTCCGCGATTTCCGTCGCGGGCAATGTCCCCAGTGTCAAAATCAACCGTGGTGACAAAAATTCCAACGCACGATCAACAAATGGCCGCGCCAAATCCAGTTCATTGCGTGATGGCGTGCGCCCCCCTGGGGTGCGCCAGAATACCATCGGCAAGATTGATACGCATTCGCGTGACATTCCAATCGCCGCCAACATTTTGTCCAGCAATTCGCCCGCCGCGCCCGTCAATATTTCGCCGCGTGCATCGTCATCTGCGCTGGGGATATCGGTGATTATGACCAAACCATTTGGATTTGGCGCAATGTGTGGCAATACCACATTTGTGGCCGCACTGCGCAATGGGTGACCAAATTCGGCAATCATGCGTGCCAGTGCTGCAATATCAGCCGGACGCGCCGCCATGGCACGTGCGGTTTGAACCGTGACGCCAACCTCTGGCGCAATGGGGGGAACAATGGCGGTTGCCGCGCGCAGTGGTGCGGGCGTGTCCGGCACAACATCGGGCACAACAGTTTCTGGCGCGGACGCGGGGCGCGATGCACGATTTGCCGCCGCGACGGCCGCACTCTGTGCCATGGCGAATGGTACGTCTGACAATTCCCAATGCACGCCCGACAAAACTAAATCCTGCAACTGATTACACTGCATTTTTTGTTTTCCCTTGATTTTTCAAACATTTCATTATAAGATAGAACACGAGCAACAGAAACTCAAGGGAGTATTTTCATGAAAATTAAAAACTTTGCTATGTTGGCTGGTGTTGCTGGCTTGTTGGCCGCTTGCGGCGGTTCCAGCATTGTTGAACCTGCTGACTTGAACGATCAACGCGTATTCTTTGCGTTCAATTCTTCGGACATTTCCGACGAAGCGCGCGACAACCTGTTGGGCCAGTCGCTGTACATGAAGAACCACGCAGACACAAAGATCCAGATTGCTGGTAACTGCGACGAACGCGGTTCTACAGAATACAACTTGGCATTGGGTGCACGTCGTGCAAACGCGGCCAAGGCAGTTCTGGTCAAAGACGGCATTGAATCAAAACGTATTTCTACCATTTCTTATGGTAAAGAACGTCCATTGGTCAAGGGCACAGGCGAACAGGTCTGGAAGTTCAACCGTAACGCAACAACAACCGTTAAATAATAGTTGTTTAATTGCATAAAAAACACCGGCATTTGCCGGTGTTTTTTATTAAATTTTGTGCGCTGCGCGCAGCGTCAGCGAAGACAATAAACTTTTATTTCAGTCCCATCTTTGCCTGCATCTGGGTCAGTGTTGGTGTTTCGACGTCCAATGCGGCCGCCCGGCGAATCAGGCCCGACAGTGCAAAAATCCCTTCGACTGTGCCGATAACCGTTTCGCCCTGGGCAATCGCCATACCGCCTGCGAAATTACGGCTGGTGGCCGATGTCGCGGACAAGAACAAGTCCCCTATTCCGCATAAATCCAAGAATGTTTCGATTTTCGCGCCCATGGCGATACCGATTTGTGCGACCTCGTCCCAGGCGCGGGTGAATATCATCGCGCGTTCGTTTTCGCCCGCCGCCGCGATTGAATTGTAACCACAAATAAGTGCAACGGCATTTTTGCCCACACCACAGATTTCTGCGCCGATAATATCGTCGCTGGGGTTGATATGCAACTGGTTGAATATTTCCTTGCCCGTTTGTAATGCAATTATGCTGCGTGTGGCCAACGTTGAACCGGTTGGAACGCCACGTGCAACCTCGGCCGCGAATTGCGGGCCGGACAGCACCGCCAAATCACGCGCGGCGGGCAATTCTGTTGCCATAATCTCGGACATAAATTCGCCTGTTTCTGGCTCTGCCCCCTTGGTGCAAACAATCACCGGTTGGCCACCATAATATTGGGCCGCACTGCGCACCGTGTTGCGGAAAAACGCCGCCGGCGTAACAATCAGCCACGCGTCGCATTCGCCCATATCAGCCATATTTGTCGTAACAGACAAATTTGCAGGCGACACAACACCGTCAAAATCCTTTTTTGCGCCATCATAAGACCACAGAACCGCGTCCGCGCCCCCACGTGCAACAATCGTGCCCAATGCAGTGCCCCATGCGCCTGCGCCAATAATCCCTACCTTCATTTCAGTTTCCTCAGTTTCTTTTGCAGCGCGGGCATACTTGTCCAACCATCATTTGATAAATCAATCGCCGCCTGATATGCCTTGCGCGCTTGTTCTTTTTCGCCGGCCGCCGCGTACATATCACCTAAATGCATATATAACAGTGAACATTCGTGTGTACGTTCGGTGACCTCTTCCATAATCTTGATGCCTTCGGCTGTGCCTTCGCGGGCGGCAACCGTAACGCCAACCGCGTCCCATGCGCGTACATTGCGAACGTCGCGCATCAAAACCTTCATCGCATAATCGTATGCCGTGTCCAGTTCTTGATTCTGGGCCGCCCATACCAATGCCTGTATAATCATGCCATCGCCGTCCATGGCCAGAACCTGTGTTGCGGAATTTATATCACGCTGGGCATCGTCATATTTGCCAAATGCATAGTGCACATATGCCCGATTGCGCAAGAAACGCGCACGTCCGCCCTCGGTCAAATTTGGATTGTCCAACGCACGCTTTATCGTGCGCAATGCCGCGCGATAATTACCCTGATGCACGTGGTGACCGGCCAACTGTTCAACCGCCGGCACAAACAGCGGATTTATTTTCACAATGCGTTCCAATGCCGCGGCGTTTTCGCCCCGCTCTGCCTTGCGCAGGACGCCAAACAGGTAATATGGGCTGGACGGGTCAATGCGGTCAAAATACGTCTGGTAATCGCCACCGTTATTAAAGAAAAACTGGCCCAGATAATAGTTGATAGCATCATTGTTATTGCCAAAATTCGGACCGGTAATTTCCGCGAATCGCAGCATCAGCAACGACAGGTCTGAATACATCATAATCTGGGTGTGCGATACGGTCTGAACCAAACTGAACGCCATCGCGTTCTTTGTTCCCGCAAAGTTTTCCCACGCTGGAATGTCGGTATATTCCAACATATACATACCACCCAAATGCGATGTAAAATCACGACGCAGTGCGTCTGCCGCATCGGTCATATCATTGTGAATATAGAACGACATTATATATCTATAATCGTTTATATTCATAAAATCACAGCGCACACGTGCAAATTCTTCGGCGGCACGTTTGGCGTTGCCGGTTTCGGCGTAAATTTGCCCGCGCATAAACGATTTCCATGCATCGTTGGTTGGTGTGCTGTCGACGAACTTTAATGCCTCTGTTCGGCGATTATTGCCAATCATAGACCAAATCTTGAATGACGCCATCAATGCGGACTTATCGTTTTTATGCCGTTTATAGAACGCGTCCCAATCATCATTTGCAACCAAATATGCGTCATAAATCAATTTTGCCGCGGGCGCGGTTGCCTTTTTCAAATCACCGGCATTTTCCGGCATTTTCCCAGATAAAAATTCAGATAAATAGCGCGCATTTTGTACCGCGTCAAATTGCACATCGCGTGTGACGTTTGAAAATTCGACAGCGCGGTCAAAATCATTCACGTATATCGCGTGTCGTGCCGCCAGATACGCCCCATGTGGCGTAATCGGAAATTCATGCGACGATGCCACGCGTGGCGTACTTTCGTGATTCCAAATCGCGACGCCAGCCCCCAATACAGTGGCCAAACACGCCGCCCCAATAAATAAACTTTCTATTTTTCTCATAACTGTGCTAGAATACCGCGTATGGATAATAAAGTCAAATTTGAACAGTACGCAGATACGTTACGCGAATGGTCGGCCAAGATGAATTTGGTCGCGCCCAGTACGCTGTCTGATATTGAAAATCGTCATTTTGCCGATTCGGCGCAACTGGCGGACGTTTTGCCACCCGATGCACAAATTATCGATTTGGGCAGTGGGGCTGGATTTCCTGGGGTCGTGTTGGCTATTTTGGGCTGGCACGTGACATGTATCGAATCGATTGGTAAAAAGGTCGCATTTCTGAACGCGGTCAAAGAACGTCTGGATTTACAGAATTTGACCATTTATCACGGTCGGGTCGAAGATTTTGTTAAAAAAATGCCGGCAAATACCGGCAATATTGTGTTCACAGCACGTGCGTTTGCACCACTGATTAAAATTTTGGACTATGTTGCCAAAACAAAATGCCGGCTTTTTTTATTAAAAGGCCGGGAAATATCGGCTGAAATTGCAACCGCCCAAACCAAGTACAAATTCGATTATGAACTGGTAAAATCACGCACTGGTGATGGGTATATTATAATTATCAAAAATTTCCGGTAATTTCATGTGAAATAAGCAATAATTTCTTGAAATCAGCGCGTTTTTGCATTTATTAAAAATGGTGGTTTTTGACCGGTAACATTACTGGAGGATTCAACGCATTTTTCCACGTCGCCCAGTAATTTTTTGCGCATATTGATATCTGCAAACACCCATGGGTTCACACGCCCACGCAGTGAATTAAATGACCACATTGGTGCCCACATATCTGATTCAGGACAGAATAACATGTCTTGGTATGGAAAACCGCATTGGTCGTTTGGTGTGTATTTTTTGTCTGATACCGATTCGGTCGCGCGTCGTATTGTTGTGCGATAAACGCCGCGGTTAAATTCAATTTGGAATTTTTGTAACGCGTATTTCATAACCAGTGTTGCGATTTCTGGTCTGTTAAAATCCAATGGCCATGTCATTTTTAATGTGTCCGCCATACGCGTTATATCACGGTCGGCACGTGCCAGACAATTTGACAACGTCGGGAAACGACGGCCATGCGTTGCGCGCCAATCCAGTGCCTCTATAATTTCGGCCGCAGGCGCGATGATTTCATTCATGGCGGCAATCTGCCCACGCACATATGGCGAATGCAATTCGTCTTGGTGGGTAAATATCGCCTTGCGTGCATGTTCAACCTCGTGCCGACGAACCAGTGGTTTCATTTGATTATTCATATCACAGAAATGCAGCACGCGTGCAGTGGTATCCATCGGTTCAAAATGAAAAACAACAACCCTGTTTTCATACGGGAAAAATAATCCAGCCGCCGCTGTTTTAGAAACGCGGTTAAAATTCGAATCGGTTACGCGGATTGTATCGCTGGTAATTTTAAGCGTCTGGACGGTTGAAAATTTGCCGGCATTTACCGGTGTTTTTTGATGTTTTTTCACCCCGCCCCAGCACAACATTGCGCTGGCGACAACAGATGTTGATAAAGTAAACAGTGTTTTGAACCGCATATTATAAATTGTATAACAAAATACGCGCATGTCAAATGTGGTTTATTTCACATGAAATAAATTTTATTAAACTGTAATTACTGTATTTTTTGTTTGTAAAATATAATTGCCTTGACCGATTTATACCTTTTTATAAT
>JAUNMD010000058.1 GCA_030531915.1 Pseudomonadota bacterium | reverse complement strand
GATAATCATCTTTGCAGTACGTTTGTTGCTGCGGGTACGATATCCCTTGGCTGGAATACCAGTACGCGACACAGGTTCGTGGCCCTTGGAATGACCGTTACCACCACCCATTGGGTGATCGTTCGGGTTCATCGCCATACCGCGAACAGATGGACGGATACCCAACCAGCGTGCGCGACCGGCCTTGCCCAAATTGACGTTGCGTTGATCTGGGTTAGAAACGCTGCCAACTGTGGCCATACAATCGGAATGAACTTTGCGCAATTCGCCGCTGTTCATTTTAATCTGTGCATAAACGCCGTCTTTACCCATCAACTGAGCATAGCAACCCGCGCTGCGCGCCAACTGGCCGCCCGCACCTGGTTTCAGTTCAACGTTGTGCACAATCGTACCGATTGGCATATTCTTCAATGGCATCGCATTACCTGGTTTAATATCTTCACGAATGCCAGAAATAACAGTATCACCGACCTTCAAATCGCGTGGTGCCAAGATATAAGAACGAACACCATCTTTGTATTCAATCAATGCGATGAATGCGGTACGGTTAGGATCGTATTCCAAGCGAACAACAGTTGCTGGAACACCTGTCTTTTTACGATTAAAATCAATCAAACGATATTTACGTTTGTGACCGCCACCTTGGTGCATAACGGTTACGTGACCAAAGTTGTTACGACCACCCTTGGATTTCAAACCAACAGTCAATGCCTTTTCAGGCGCGCCGCGATGCAAACCACTGCGGTCAACCTGGGTCAAACCACGTGTACCCGGGGTCATTGGCTTATAGTGCTTTAATGCCATTTTTTTCTTACCTTTGTTTCTGTCAGGGCAATAACGTCTGAATTACTCTCAGATTATCTGCCCTGACGATTTTTCTTTGTTACTTATGCGTTTGCCGCCAAATCCAACTTTGCATCGGCTGGCAAAGACACATATGCTTTCTTTACAGTGCGTTGTGTGCCGCTGGCGCGACCACGGAAGGATTTAACCTTGCCCTTGGCAACAACAATGTTTACCTTGGTTGGTTTAACATTGTAAATCGCCTGAACTGCGCGTGCAACATCTTCTTTGGTTGCATTTGCAGCAATTTCGAACGCAATACCATTGCTCTCGGACAGTTTCGCTGTCTTTTCCGAGATTATCGGACGACGCAGTATATCATAAATACCGGCGGTCGCAACGATTTTCTTTTCTGCTTTATTTTCTGCCATTTCATTGACCTTTTATTAAATTATGCCAATCTTGCTTCTACCGCTTTGACTGCGTCAGCTGTCAAAACCAATTTATCGTGGTTCAAGATGTCCAAAACATTCAAACCAATCGTTGGCAATGCATCGATTTTCGCGATGTTCGCCGCAGATTTCTTGAAGTTTTCGTCCAATGCATCTGCGCCAACAAACAATGCAGAATCCCAACCCAGTTTTTTCAACTGTTTTGCGAATGCACCTGTTTTTGCATTTGCCAATTTTTCAGAATCGATAACAACCAAAGCACCATCTTTGACCTTGGACGACAAAGCCATCTTCAAGCCCAAAGCACGGATTTTCTTTGGCAAATCGATAGAGTGATCACGGACGACTGGGCCATGAACAACACCACCGCCACGCATGTGAACATTGTATTTTTCACCCTGACGTGCGTTACCTGTTTTCTTTTGTTTGAACGCTTTTTTACCGCTGCCTTCGACATCAGATACAGTTTTCACTGCATGTGTGCCGGCACGGGAATTTGCACGCTGCCAAGTAACAACTCTGTGCAAGATGTCTGCGCGTGGGTCCAAACCAAAGATGCTGTCGGCCAATTCAACATTGCCAACTGCTTTGCCATCAAAATTTATAACTTCTATTTGCATTTTAATTCACCTGCATCGGCGGCAACTTCTGCTGCTGGTGCGCTTGTCTGTGCAGTTGGAACTGGCAAATCTTTGTTTTCTTTTTTAACCGCATCGGTAACCAAAACGAATGTACCGTTTGCGCCTGGAACTGCGCCTTCGACGAAAATCAAGTTTTCGGCTGCGTCTGTCCCAAAGACCTTCAAGTTCTGAACAGTAACCGTTTCATTGCCCATCTGACCGGCCATCTTTTTGCCTTTCAGAACGCGGCCTGGCCATTCACGCATACCAGTACCACCCAATGAACGATGTGCTTTCAAAACACCGTGTGTCGCTTCCTTACCACCAAAGTTGTGACGTTTCATCGCACCTTGATAGCCCTTACCCTTGCTTGTCGCTTGGACATCAACGAATTGACCGGCAACAAAATGAGACGCAGACAACTGTGTCCCTGCTGGGATAACACATTCGTCCGATACGCGGAATTCCACCACTTTGCGATACGGCTTTACCCCTGCTTTTTCCGCTGCAACCGCCTGTGGCTTTGCAACATGTTTTGCCTTGGCTTCACGCATACCCAAGATATTCGCGACATAGCCGTTCTTGTCCTGCGTGCGATTTCCAATGACAGCACAATCGCCCACAGACAGAACTGTTACTGGGTGCGCTGCGCCGGCATCATCATACAGACGCGTCATTCCTATTTTTGTTGTTATTAATCCGCTACGTTTCATTTTTTTGCCTTTTATTTTGCCAGTAGGTCGAAGCGTTTTTGTTCAGAATCCAAAACACTCGACGCTAACAATTTTACTTACTCAATTTTTACAATTTAATTTTTACATCAACACCAGACGCCAAATCCAACTTCATCAGGGCATCAACTGTCTGAGGGGTTGGGTTGACAATATCGACGACCGCTTTGTGATTGCGGATTTCGAATTGTTCACGCGATTTTTTATCGACGTGTGGGGAACGGTTGACTGTAAATTTCTGAATCAATGTTGGCAAGCGAACTGGCCCAACGACGTCTGCGCCTGTGCGCTTTGCCGTTTTTACGATTTCATCAACAGAGTCCATCAATACGCGATGATCAAACGCTGTCAATTTGATTCGAATTTTAGATGCAGGTACCATTTGTTCGTTTTCCTTATGTTTGTTCGGGCCGGTAATCACTGGCGTTTGTATATCCAGTTACACCGACCCGTTTATGTTGTTATTTGTTGATCTTTGATACAACACCGGCGCCAACTGTGCGTCCGCCTTCACGGATAGCAAAGCGACGACCTTCGCTCATAGCAATAGGTGCAATCAGTTGCACAGAGATACGAACGTTATCACCTGGCAGAACCATTTCTTTGTCTGCTGGCAATGTGATTGTACCAGTTACGTCTGTTGTGCTGAAGTAGAACTGAGGACGATAGTTGCTGAAGAACGCTGTGTGACGTCCACCTTCTTCTTTCGTCAAGATATAAACTTCGGCTTCAAATTCTGTGTGTGGTGTAATAGAACCTGGTTTGCAGATAATCTGACCGCGTTCTACATCTTCTTT
Source organism: Pseudomonadota bacterium (assembly GCA_030531915.1). Lineage (GTDB taxonomy): Bacteria > Pseudomonadota > Alphaproteobacteria > Rs-D84 > Rs-D84 > Enterousia. The sequence goes on along the minus strand of JAUNMD010000058.1, from coordinate 3,057 downwards.
CTTTGTACCACGCAACAGCAAACCAACGTTATCACCAGCTTCACCTTGATCCAACATCTTGCGGAACATTTCTACGCCGGTAACTGTTGTTTTCTGTGTTGGACGCAAACCAACGATTTCGCATTCGTCGCCAACTTTGACTGTACCAGATTCGATACGGCCTGTAACAACTGTACCACGACCTGTGATCGAGAATACGTCTTCGATTGGCATCAAGAATGGTTTATCAACTGGACGTTCTGGCAGTGGGATATATTCATCCAATGCATTCAACAATGCATCGATGGATTCTTTGCCCAAACCGTCGTTCTTGCCTTCCAATGCGGAAACAGCGGAACCACGAATAATAGGTGCTTTGTCGCCATCAAAGTCATTTGCAGACAACAATTCACGAATTTCCATTTCAACCAATTCCAACAGTTCAGGATCGTTCGCCAAATCGCATTTGTTCAAATAAACAACGATTTTTGGAATACCCACCTGACGTGCCAACAAGATGTGTTCACGTGTCTGAGGCATTGGGCCGTCTGTTGCAGCAACAACCAAGATTGCACCGTCCATCTGGGCCGCGCCGGTAATCATGTTTTTAACATAGTCAGCGTGTCCTGGGCAGTCAACGTGTGCATAGTGACGGTGTTCTGTTTCATATTCAACGTGAGCTGTGTTGATTGTGATACCACGTGCACGTTCTTCTGGTGCGTTATCGATTTTATCAACGCCTTTTTCTTTATCGGCGCCGACACCATAGTAATGAACGATAGCAGCAGTCAATGTTGTTTTACCGTGGTCAACGTGACCAATAGTACCAACATTAACATGCGGTTTGGTTCTTACGTACTTTTCTTTTGCCATAGTTTTTTCTCCTTAGGCTTGGCTTGTTAAATGATTTCTGACTTTGATTTCCGGTTATTATTGGATTTCACGCCTATATAATAAACCAGAAATCAAAAATCACAATCTTTTTTTATTTTTTTATTTCGTCAGCTTTTTGATAACCTCATCTGCGACGTTCTGCGGTACTTCGGCATAGTGCGACAGTTCCATATAAGGATTTGCACGCCCCTGTGACAAAGAACGCAATGTCTTGACATATCCGAACAGGTTAGCCAACGGAACATAGGCAGAAATCAACTGGTTACCAAACTGAGTTTCAATGCCATTGATTTGTCCGCGGCGGCTGTTCAAGTCACCGATAATGTCACCGACGTATTCTTCCGGCGTGTTGACCGAAAGCTTCATAATCGGTTCCAGCAACTTTGGCGATGCTTTTTTCATGGCTTCGCGGAAGCAAGCACGCGCCGCAATTTCAAAGCACAATACGTTGGAGTCAACTTCGTGATATTTACCATCAACCAACGTTGCCTTGAAATCCACTGTCGGATAGCCAATCAGAACACCTGTCTGTTGGGCTATCTTCAAACCCTTTTCAACGCCGGGGATATATTCTTTTGGAATAGCACCACCGACAATCTTGTTTTCAAATTCGTAACCTTTGCCTGGTTCCAATGGTTCAAATTCGATTTTAACCTGTGCGTACTGACCCGAACCACCCGACTGTTTTTTGTGGGTGTATTCTTCGGTAACTGGCTTGCGGAATGTTTCACGATATGCAATACGTGGTTCGCCAACGTTGACGTCAACTTTGAATTCACGCAGCAAACGATCAACCAAAATTTCCAAGTGCAATTCACCAACACCAGCCAAAATCGTCTGACCAGATTCTTCGTCAACCGATACGCGGAACGAAGGGTCTTCTTTGGCCAATGCCTGCAAACCCAATGACATCTTTTCAATGTCGGCTTTGGTCTTTGGTTCAACCGCAATACTGATAACTGGTTCTGGAACGTGAATGTTTTCCAAGATGATTGGATTCGCTTCGTCACACAGTGTATCACCAGTGATTGTTTCTTTCATACCGACCAATGTGATAATGTCACCGGCCGACGCTTCTTTGATTTCTTCACGCTGGTTAGAGTGCATCAACAACATACGACCAACACGTTCACGTTTGTCGCGGTTAGAGTTATAGATGTACGAACCCGATGTCAATTTACCAGAATAAATACGAATGAACATCAAGTTTCCAACGAATGGGTCATTTGCAACCTTGAACGCCAGTGCTGCGAATGGTTCGTTTGCACTTGGGTGACGTTCGATAACGGTCGTCTTGTCCATCTTTGTCCCCTTGATAGCAGGAACGTCCAATGGGCTTGGCAAATAATCAACAATCGCGTCCAACAGTGGCTGAACACCCTTGTTCTTGAATGCTGTACCACACAGAACTGGGTTAAAGTTCTGGGCGATTGTACCCTTGCGAATCAGTTTCTTGATTGTGGCGATGTCTGGTTTCGTACCTTCCATGTACGCTTCCATAATATCGTCGTCCAATGTCACAACTTCTTCAATCAGTTTGTTGTGCAATTCTTCGGCTTTTTCGCGCAATTCTTCTGGAATTGGTTTGATGTGAGGGTCTTTGCCCAAGTCATCTTCCCAAACAATGGCGCGCATTTCAACGACATCAACAACGCCGCGGAAATCTGATTCTGCGCCGATTGGGAAATTGATAACCAATGGGTTTGCACCCAAACGTTCACGAATCATATCAACACAGCGGAAGAAGTTACCACCAATACGATCCATTTTATTGATAAAGCAAATACGTGGAACGTTATAGCGGTCTGCCTGACGCCATACTGTTTCTGTCTGGGGCTGAACACCGGACACGGATTCAAATACCGCAACGGCACCGTCCAAAACGCGCAGGGAACGTTCTACTTCCATTGTAAAGTCCACGTGTCCCGGGGTATCAATCAGATTGATACGGTGATCACGCCAAAAGCATGTTGTTGCCGCAGATGTAATTGTAATACCACGTTCTTGTTCCTGTTCCATCCAGTCCATCGTCGCGCCACCATCGTGAACTTCGCCGATTTTATATGTTTTGCCTGTATAGAAAAGAATACGGTCTGATGTTGTTGTTGTACCCGCGTCAATATGGGCCATAATGCCGATATTGCGGTACATATGTAAAGGAGCGGTTTTTCCGACTGACATAGA
>JAUNMD010000057.1 GCA_030531915.1 Pseudomonadota bacterium | reverse complement strand
CATTTGCAGACATGCTGCAAAACGGTATGAAATTGTTGGAAAATGAATTGCCAAAACTGAACAACAACGTATTGCCAGGGGACGTGGCATTCAAACTGTTCGACACATACGGTTTCCCATTGGATTTGACGCAAATGATTCTGCGCGACAGAAATATTGATGTTGACGTCGCTGGTTTCGAACGCGCAATGACTGAACAAAAGGAACGCAGTCGTGCCGATACCAAGGGAACACGTACCCTGTGGGAATCCCAGAATTTGCCGGCAACCGACGACAGCGCGAAATATGCACCAAACGCAGAAATGGAATCAACCGTGCTGGGGATTCTGCGCGACGGCGAATTTGTTAAATCGGCCAACGCCGGTGACGCAGTAGAGGTTGCGTTGGACAAAACCAATTTCTATGGCACGCAGGGCGGTCAGGTTGGCGACAGTGGTGAAATTCTGCGCGATGGCACGTCTGTTATGACCGTGACCGAGGCCGCGCGTGCCGATAATGTCGTTATTCACAAGGGGACATTGACCGGTGACCTGTCGGTTGGCGATACGGTGAAAACCGTAATCAACGCACCTGTTCGTGCCCAGACCACGCGTGCCCACACCGCAACGCATCTGTTGCAGGCGGCGTTGCAGCATGTCTTGAACGAAGATGTGCACCAGCGTGGGTCAAAGGTTTCGCCTGATTCTGTACGTTTTGATTTCTCGTTCGGGCGCGCAATGACCGACGCGGAAAAGAAAGCGGTCGAAGATTTGGTGAACCAATGGATTGCGGCCGATATGCCTGTTACCCACGAAGAAATGTCGCTGGATGCGGCACGTGCCAAGGGCGCAACGGCACTGTTCAATGAAAAATATGGCGACACGGTCAAGGTTATTACCGCCGGCGACGTATCATGTGAACTGTGCGGTGGCACACACGTTTATCACACTGGCGAAATATTAAAGGCCCGTGTGAACAAGGAAAAATCCATCAGCAGTGGTATTCGTCGTATCACAATGTCTGTTGGAACACTGGCAGAATAAAAAATGGGGCATCGCCCCATTTTTTATTTCCCCCATCCATCGGACGGGGCGCACGCACAGCGCACAGATTTACACCAGCCCGTTTCGGCACATGTCTGCAAACACCGGCGCGCCCAATCCCAGCATCGGAATCAGCACGCTGGGGTGCGCATCAACGTGAATGTCACGGGTCTGTGTCGCACCGTTGCGTATTGTTTTTACCACTGCACTGGGCAAATCACCGCGCCCAATGCATGATGACAGATATACAAAGCACTCGTCATTATTACCCAGATTTTGCACCGCCAAACGCCGCGCGAAAATGTTCAGGGTAACGTCGGCCTTGGACGCATCTTTTGTCCATGGACTGCCCCCGCCGACGGGGCACGCGGTGGAATAAAAATCGCACGCCAATTTGCGTCCCGTGACGCCACAGTCCGCAATCGATGCGTGGTATGTGTATCGTCCCGTACCGTTGATAATTATGTGCCGCGGGCGCGCATCCAATGTGCGCACAACAAAGTCCGTTAAATCCGTGTCAACCAGCATTGGAATCGCAACAATCGCGGTGTCAATCGAACCATCATCTGCTAATGTGATTTGCGTCTTGATGTCCAGCCCCAGTGTATTTGATTCACGCGCTAGCCCATACAATGCGCGGTTTAATTTCCGCGCCAGATACAGTTCGCGATTTATATTCCCGTCCCCACGACATGCGTACCCGACAAAGACCCCTTGGTCGCCCCAACCGTCGCGCACAACCCCGCGATTGATGTCGGGTGATTGAACGCCAATCATATTTATGATTTCAATCGCGTCGGGATTTATTGTGCAATCACCCCACCGCGCGGCGTAATCGCGGGTATAACCAATTTCTGCCAATGCATTGATTACGTATATCCGCAGGGCGTCCAGTTTAACGTGCCCCGTGATTTCGCCACCCAATGCGACGGTGTTGTTTTTTATCATGACCTCGACCGCGTATTTTACGTGCGCGTCTTGTTCAATCATTCGATCCAAAATATAACTGGAAATATAGTCGGCAATTTTATCAGGGTGTCCCAAAGACACCGCTTCCGCAGTTTTCTGCATTTTTCACTCCTTGTTTAGTCCGCTGTTGTGGGACAAGTCAGGTTAAATCCACATCGACGCCACCGTTATTGGTAACGCCAGCATAATGTTTTATCTTTGTGCACAAAAAGTCAAGTAACAAAAAATACTTTACATATTTTTCAATATTTTTTAAGATAACATCGTCAACAACAAAGGAAGGAAAAATGGCACAAAAAACAGTTAAAAAGACACCTGCAAAGAAAGTTGCAGCGGTCAAAAAAGCACCTGTGAAAAAGGCAGTTGCCGCGAAAGTCGCGCCTGCTAAAAAAACAGTTGCCAAGAAAGCAGTTGCGAAAAAAGCAACCGCCCCAGAATTGAAACCAGTTATCGTCGCCGCCCCAGAAACACATGAATGTGGCTGTGGCAAAAATTGCCCATGCGGTTGCAAATGTGGTTGCCGTGGCGTCCGTTTCTTCAAGAAATTCGTTATCATTCTGATTGTGTTCGCATTGGGTTTTGTCGCGGCAAAAATGTGCTGCGGTTGCCCACGCCCAACATTCGTGAATGGCTGCATGGACGTCGCATCTGTTAAATGCCCAAAATTGCAAAACGCATTGCCAATGATGGACATGGACAACGACGGCTGCATTACCAAGGCAGAGTTCAAGGCGTTCAAGCACCAGATGCGTCGCGCCGCGGTTGAACAAGAAATTCAATCTGAAATCGCAGAATAAAAAACGGGGCATCGCCCCGTTTTTTATTCCCCACCATCGGTACACAAGTACGACGGGAAAAGTACGGGTTTGCGATAAAGTTTTAGAGTACCCCCCTGTGGTTTGTGTCATTGCTCTTGGCTTCTGCTAGCACTTTTGTCATTGCGAGCGCAGCGTGGCAATCCAGTTGTTAGATTCGCGCCATCGGCGCACAAATTTTTTCCACTTGTATTTATTCCATAAACCGCATATAATCCTGATGTCGTTGGGTGTTCCAACGATGGGGTGTGAGAACCCGATGAACGCGTCGATATGTAACAGGATGCGCGCAATTTGCGCCATTTTTTGTATATCTGACGAAAAATAATCTCCTGACATTTAGGTCAGGAGGGTTCGCGGAATATCAAATACGCGACACAATTCGTTCAATTGTTCTCAACCTCCTGACCACCAAATGCTTGGTGGTTTTTCATTTGGAAAAACAAGGGAGATGTTTAGTTATGAACATAAAAGGGATATTGGTCGTATTTATGTTGTTATTTGGCGTAATTCCAGCATATGCTGTACCGTATTGCCCAAGTGGCAGTGAATGTGGCACTTTTATGTGGAATGCATCAAAAAATGCTTTTTCGTGTGGATATGGAACATGTGAATGTGGCAGCAAGACATATAACTGTTATATGCCGTGTGATAGTGAGAGTAATTGTAACACATTTGTGTACGACTGGCAAAGTATATGCAGTGATGGCAGTGACGATTGCGGTGTAGAAATGCAAGGTTTCCTTTCGTGTGCAGATGATCTTGCCAGTGGTATATGTAATCAGGAATGGCAGTATTATTATCGATGTGCTCGCGGGTATTACGGTAATCCAACAGCCAGTAATCAGAACGTTTGTGTGCGTTGCCCAAAATTTGATGATGTCCAAGGCACAACCCCTGGTGCTGGTGCAACAGTGATAGGTGATTGCTATTTACCATCAGGTTCAAAACTGTCGGACACAACAGGAAAGTATGAGTTCAGCGAGGATTGCTATTACTAAAAAAACACGCCGACGGCGTGTTTTTTTATTTCCCTTTCAAAATTCGGGCTTTGCTCTTGTCCCATTCGCGCTGTTTAATCGTTTCGCGTTTGTCGGCGCGGTTTTTACCATAACCGATTCCCAACAGAACCTTTAATTTTCCGTGATTATTGAAATACATTTTCAGTGGCACAATCGTCGCGCCACGTTCCTGTAATTTACCAATCATGCGGTTGATTTGTGCGCGGTGCAACAGCAACTGGCGCGGACGGCGTTCGTCAAAGTTCACAATGCGCGCCGCCGTGGGCAACTTCTGAATTTCCACGCCCGCCAAGTATAAATCCGTGCCGCGACGCTGAACAAATCCGTCAACAATCGTTACCAGTCCGTACCGAATTGACTTGATTTCTGCACCTGTCAGGGAAACGCCGGCCTCGATAGTGTCGGTAATAGAATAACTGAACCGCGCCTTGCGGTTTTCAGAAACTTGGCCAAATTTAATAATACTTCTGCGTGTCATAGTACGTCTATTTTACATTATGTTTTGCAAATTGCAAATCACCACGCATGCGTGGGTACAGATTATACGTATTTTGTTCCAAAATCGGGGCGAATTGTTCCAGCGTCAGCCCATGAATATCCGCCAAAACGCGCGCTGTTTCCGTCACCATAAATGGTTCACACTGTTTCCCGCGATATGGCACGGGGGCACAAAACGGACTGTCGGTTTCGACAACCAAACGGTCGGTTGGAATCTTGGCAAATGTTTCGCGAACATCGGCAGCATTTTTGAATGTCAAAATACCACTGGCGGAAAAATAGAATCCGCGATTCAACATTTCGCGCGCCATGTCCCATGAACTGGTAAAGCAATGCATAACCCCACGGCATTCGCCCTGCAAAATGTCCAACGTGTCGCGTTCTGCGTCGCGGGTATGAATTGCAACCGGCAAATCGTATTCGTGTGCAATGGCCAGTTGCTGGGTAAATAATTTAATCTGCGCATCGCGCGTATCGCCGCCACATTCGTGGTAATCCAGTCCGATTTCACCCACGCCCACCACGCGCGGGTTGGTCAACACGTCGCGGGTCAAGAATTTTGCCGCGTCTGTGCCGTGATATTCAGGGTGAATACCAATCGTCGCCCAAATATTGTCGTGCGTGTTTGCAATTTGCACCGCACGCGAAATGTCCGCCGGATCGGCGGTGGGGCATATAATCTTGGTCACGCCCGCGTCTGCGGCGCGCGCAATCACGGCGTCCAAATCACCCGACACATAATTGTCGGTCAAATGACAGTGTGTATCTATAAGCATTTTTTGATATCCAATATAATTTTGAACAGCGCGGTTTCAGGTTCCAGATTGACATCACGTATACTGTTGATTGTTCGGGTGGCATCCGAATACATGTCCGCCAAACCAAAGTGTGCAATCTCATCCAGAAATATACCATACAACTCAGTGTCCGACTCCAGCCGGCGCGCAATCGCCATAAAGTCCACAGAATTAGATTGTGGATTTTCCAATGTTTCTATTAAATCTTCGTATATGGCATCGCCCCCCGTACTTTTCAGTGCGGCGATTTTACCAAAACTGCCGTTCGCCAGTTTTAATGTTTCGGTACTGATTTGTTCATCGGGAATAAAGTGCGCGCACAGTTGACGCATCTGGTCAATGGTCAGCGGGCGCATTTTTTCCACGCGGGCACGTGATCGAATTGTTGGCAATGTGTTTGCCAACTGGTGCGCCACGACCAAGAACAACACCTTGGCCGGTGGTTCTTCCAGTAATTTCAGAATCGCATTTGCGGCGTTTGTGGTCAATTCGTCCACAGAATCAATCAATACCACGCGCCATTCGCCCGACATAGACGACATCTGCATCTTGTCAATGACGGCGCGCACGGTGTATACCGAAATAGATTTCATATCGGGCTTTGGATTGCCGTCTTTGTCAATATTATGCGCCAAATCAATTACAAAGAAATCACCGACGTTACCATACACCATACGTGCGATTTTGTATGCCATCGTCGCCTTGCCAATACCACGCGGGCCGGCCAGCATCCATACGGGGTGCACCGGATAACGATCGCGATTTTGCCACGCGTCGGCAAAGTGACGCATCACGTCATCGTGTCCAACCAATATGTCTGTGTCGGCTGGCGCGGGAAAGGTGTATAAAACCGGTTTTTTTCTGGGGGCCATCGCGAATGTTCCTATTTGATTCCAAATAATACCGATATGTTTCTGATTACGCGGCCAAAGAACTGTGTCTTGGACACTTTGTTTTGTGCAATCAGTGGTGTGCGCGCAATGATGCGACCGTCACGTTCAACCAATACTTCGCCCAATACATCGCCCACGGCAATCGGGGCAGGGTGCGGATCGTCATATCGTGCCAACACGCGAATGCCCGCCATTGTTTGTTTCTTTGGCAATGTGATTGCGAAATCCTTGGCCACTGTGCCAATTACGAATTTGTCACGACCATACCATACGGGCACTTTTGCGATTTTGTCGCCCGCACGAAAGAATACATGATTTTTGGTCGTTTCGTAACCATAATTCAGCAATTTCTTCATTTCCGCCGCCAATGCGTCGTGCCCCTTGCCATTAAAACCATTGATAACGCCAATCAGGCGACGCCCGCCAACGCGGCTGCTGGCCACCATGCCATAGCCTCCTTCGGCGGTATGGCCGGTTTTCAGACCATCTGCGCCCGCCATAATGA